>CAMWVM010000228.1 GCA_947177715.1 uncultured Ruminococcus sp. | reverse complement strand
GGTACTTGCCATAACCGCTAAGGTCAAGCAATACGTCAAGCAATTCACCTAAAGTAAGCTGTTCAGCCATTTCTGTAAGCTTATAGAACATTTCAGCCAGTGATGTGAGAGCTTTCGATCTCTTAGAAAGAGGCACCATATCAGCAGATTTAAGCATAATTTCCAAAGGACTTTCTCCTAAGTCTGATGTAATCTGCTCAAGCGTAGACACCGTTGCATCACCTATGCCGCGCTTAGGCTCGTTAATAATCCTTCTGAGTCTGAGCATATCGGAATGATTGTTAATTACAGATAAATAAGCGATAATGTCCTTTATTTCTTTTCTATCATAAAATTTCAGTCCGCCGAAAATTCTGTAAGGCACTCCGCTTCTTACAAAAGCCTGCTCAATAGCATTTGACTGTGCATTCATACGATAAAGCACAGCATGCCCACCGAAGCTTCCACCATTTTTTACATCTTCTAATACTGTTTCCGAAATAAATTTAGCTTCGCTCTTTTCCGAAGCAAATTTATATACCGTAACCTTTTCACCGTCACCGCTGTCAGTCCAAAGATTTTTGCCCTTGCGTCCATTGTTGTTTTTAATAAGCTCGTTTGCACAAGTCAGTATATTCTGTGTTGAACGATAATTTTGCTCCAGTCTTATAACATCAGTTTCAATATTGCATTCAAACTGTTTTTCAAAAGATAGTATGTTTTCAATAGTTGCTCCTCTGAACTTATATATGCTTTGGTCGTCATCTCCCACAACGCAGATATTATTGAATTTTCTTGAAAGCAGAGAAACCAACCTAAACTGCACCTTATTTGTATCCTGATATTCGTCAACCATTATGTACTTATATAAATTCTGATAGTGATCCAGTACATCAGGATTATTCTCAAACAAAGAAACAGTATAACATAAAATATCATCAAAATCCATAGCATTAGCTTCTTTCAGCCTCTGCTGATAATATTTATAAACTCT
Organism: uncultured Ruminococcus sp.; assembly: GCA_947177715.1. Classification (GTDB taxonomy): domain Bacteria; phylum Bacillota; class Clostridia; order Oscillospirales; family Ruminococcaceae; genus FB2012. Next base: position 2,315 of record CAMWVM010000228.1, on the reverse strand, counting down.
TGCAATTTGTAAAGTTCTATAATCATTCTGAGCTTGTGACGCATATTCTTCCGGATTTATCATCATATTCTTTTGTCTTGAAATCTCAGACAAAATAGATTTTGGCGGAAACATCTTATCTGAAATATCAAGAGAAACAAGAACGCTTTTAATAACCCTTTGAGCATCATCAGAATCATAAATCGTAAATGATGAAGAAAATCCAATTTTCTCGCACTCACGTCTTAAGATTCTTACGCAAACAGAGTGAAAAGTCGAAGCAGTGATTCCGATTCCGCTTTCGCCAAGCATGATAGCAATACGCTCTTTAAGCTCATTTGCAGCTTTATTTGTAAAAGTAATTGCAAGAATGCTCCATGGTTTAACGCAGTCGTATGCTACAATATCCGCCAGTCTTGAATCATCAGTGACTTTACCGTCTGCATAATCCGTTAAAAACTTTAAATCCTCATCCGAATAATTGCCGTACCCCTCAGGATTGTTATAAGCATCACCAAAGAAAATCATGTTAGCAATACGATTTACAAGAACAGTAGTTTTTCCGCTTCCTGCACCGGCAAGAATAAGCATTGGTCCTTTTATCTTAAAAACAGCCTTAAGTTGTTCGCTGTTCATTCTTGAAAAGTATTTTTCAAGAGCCTTATTTTTTAGTGAATTATAATCTTTAATCATATTTACTCCTTATTAAAACGATGCAATGTAAATGTAAAATTTGTACTTAAAATCAATATCGGCATCAACCGACAAACTGCTTAGGATATTATAGCATATTTTCCCCTTTTTGAAAAGTATCTTAATAAATTTTTTACTCTTTTGAATAAGCAATATTCTCAATAATAATTAGCTTTATTGAATAACTTTCCTTAGAAAACCAATAATAATTCCAAAGCAAAACATATTATTGAAAGGATGAGATTTATGCAAGCAGTAATTTTATGTGGTGGACGCGGAGAAAGACTTATGCCTTTAACAGCATGCAGACCAGCCGGATTGTTAAGAATAACCGGCGAAACAGTTTTGAATTATGCCTTACAGCAGTTAAAAAAGGCAGGTTTTCAAAAAGTGACTCTTGCCTTAGGCTATTTGGAAGGAATGATAATGTCTGAATATGACAGCGGCGAATATGAAGGTATTCAGATTAATTTTGTATCAACTGAAGAATTAGGTACAGCAGGTGCCTTGCATCAGGCATTTGATAATGACGACATGCTGATAATTGAAGCAAACAGTCTTTTCAATTTCGATCTAAAAAGAATTATGTCATTTCATACAATTAACAAAGCTATATGCACAGTTGTTACCAAGCAACTGCCTGATCTATCTCAGCACGCCTGCTTTTCCTGCGACAACAATGGAATAATTACTTCTATATCGCACAACCCATCTAAAGATAATCTGAACGCCGTTAACGCTTATACTGGAGTGTATGTTTTATCAAAAAATGCATTCAGTGAATACGTATTTAATAATGGTAACGATTTTATTAAAAATATTATTCCTTCTATGATCGGAAACGACAAATTATTGTTATATAGTGAAAAAGATTATTTTACTAAAATAACAGACGCAGCAGGCTTTATTAAAGCTCAGAGCGATATGCTCATGGAAAAGACAGGATTTAAAATAGAATCTAAAAACAGAGAAAACAAAATATTTTCAGACACATCCAGCAATTTTAACGGTGTTGCAATTATACCACCAGTTTATATTGGTGCAAATGTAACCATAGAAAAAGGGTCGGTAATTGAACCCTGCTCAGTAATTGATGATAACGCAGTCATCGGTTCAAGGGTGCGTGTAAGTGGAAGTTATGTTGGAGAAAACGCTGTCGTTTCATCTCGAAGTGAGCTAACCGAGTCAGTTGTTTGCAGTAACGCCTTGATCAAAAAGTCAGTATATTGCGGAGAGCATTCAATTATCGGTGAAAAAGCTGTGGTAGGCGAAAGCTCAAGAATTGAAGATAATATTAAAATCTGGGCTGGAAAAGAAGTTTTGCCTAATTCTATTATAAGCAGACATGTTATTATAGGCTTGGGAAAATCTTTGCATATTGATGATGAAAACGAATTCAATTTTGGAACTACTCTGAATGCTCCTGTAGATTTTGCAAAAATGGGTATGGCAGTTGGAACAGCTTTCAATAAAAATGATGTCATAGTTGTAGGATATTCCGATGAGAATTCTGCAAAGATATTATCTGAAAGCCTTGTTACAGGTCTTATTTCAACAGGGATGAAAGTATTCACCATTGGCAAATTCAAAAATCAGCAGATTATGTATGGAACAATACGTTTTTCTGCAAAAGCCGGCTGTTT
>CAMWVM010000227.1 GCA_947177715.1 uncultured Ruminococcus sp. | reverse complement strand
GGACTGGATCCTGATGCTGAATCGGCTTTTAATAAAATGGTTCAGGCAGCAAGCAATGATGGGATATCTTTATACATCTGCTCAGCTTACCGCAGCTATGCAGATCAGGAATATCAATATAATATTTTTGCAGATGAAAGAGGCATTCAAGCAGCAGATGAGGTTTCAGCTCGTCCAGGACACTCGGAGCACCAGACGGGACTTGCCATTGATGTTAATTCCACCGAATTCAGCTTTGAAGATACCGAAGAAGCAAAATGGCTTGCTGAACACTGCACCGAATATGGCTTTATAATTCGCTTCCCTAAAGGAAAAGAACAATTCACAGGCTTTGAATATGAACCTTGGCATATTAGATATCTTGGTATCGAAACTGCAAAAAAAGTAACTGAAAGCGGACTTTGCCTTGAAGAATATCTTGGTGTTACTTCGGAATATAAGGATTAGTCTGTGTTAAAAAATTATAAAATTTGTTTTCTGCTGTTGCAATAATTGTTTATATATAGTATAATTAAATATGTAATTAATTTTTTGAAAGTAGGAATATAAATGGGCGGATTTTTTGGTGCAGTGTCAAAAAATGATTGTGTTTATGATGTTTTTTATGGAACAGACTATCATTCACATTTAGGTACAAGACGTGCCGGCATGGTTATGCATGGTGAAAAAGGCTTTGACAGAGCCATTCATAATATTGAGAACTCTCCTTTCAGAACAAAGTTCGCAAGCGATGTAGAAGCAATGAGCGGTAATATGGGAATCGGATGTATCTCAGATTATGAACCTCAGCCTCTTATGGTAAGATCCCATTTGGGAACTTATGCTATTACAACTGTTGGTAAGATAAACAATGTTGACGAGCTTTTGAATTATGTATATGAAAACGGTCATACGCATTTCCTTGAAATGAGCGGCGGTGAAGTAAATGCTACGGAATTGGTTGCAGCCGTTATAAATCAAAAGGATTCAATTATTGAAGGAATAAAATACGCACAAGATATAATTGACGGTTCTATGACTTTGATGCTTATGACAGCAGATGGAATATATGCCGCAAGGGATAAGGTAGGGAGAACTCCTGTTGCACTTGGAAAAAAAGAAGATGGATATTGTATTTCCTTTGAATCATTTGCATATTTGAACTTAGGATATTCACATTATCGTGAACTGGGACCTGCTGAAATTGTATTTGTAACTTCAAATGAAGTTAAGACGGTTTCAGAGCCTCAAAATAAAATGAAGATCTGCTCTTTCCTTTGGGTTTATTACGGATATCCGTGCTCTTCTTATGAAGGTGTAAGCGTAGAGGAAATGAGATATAACTGCGGTGCTATGTTAGCTCAGCGAGATAATGTAAAGCCTGATTTGGTTGCAGGTGTTCCTGATTCCGGTACTGCTCATGCGGTAGGATATTCAAACTATTCAAAGATTCCGTTTGCAAGACCATTTATTAAGTATACTCCGACATGGCCACGTTCTTTTATGCCGCCTAATCAGTCGCAGCGAAACCGTATCGCAAAAATGAAGCTTATTCCGGTAGATTCACTAATAAAAGATAAGAGCCTGCTTCTTATTGACGATTCAATCGTAAGAGGCACACAGCTCAGAGAAACAACAGAATTTCTTTATCAGAGCGGTGCAAAGGAAGTTCACATCAGACCTGCATGTCCACCGCTGTTATTCGGATGCAAATATCTTAATTTCTCACGTTCGACCTCTGAAATGGATTTGATTGCAAGACGTGTAATTGCAAGACGTGAGGGTGATAATGTTACTGAAGAAGTATTGCAGGATTACGCTGATCCAAACAGCAAGAACTATACTGAAATGTTGGAGGAGATTCGCAAGGAGCTTAACTTCACTTCTCTCAGATTCCACAGACTTGACGATATGATCAAATCAATAGGAATTGATCCTGAATGCTTATGCACTTATTGCTGGAGCGGAAAAGAATAATTTTTAGATTGATAATATAAATACACATATTTGCAAAAAACGCTTTCGGAAAACCGAAAGCGTTTTTCTATTTATCTGCTATCCTTTTAAGAACGACTGCTGAAATCGGAGGAAGAATATAATTTCCGCTTATCGGGAACTTATTCATTTTTCCTTTTTCATTAAGACGTATATAAAATCTTCCCTCCGGCAGTTGAACATATCTGTCCTCATCATAGGGATTAAAGGCAATTAACAAACAGCTATTCTCATCTGTCAAAGTATATGCAATTAAATTTTCATCGCCTGTATCCATAAATTTTAAACAGCGTTCCACATCTTCTTTTTTTGACAAACGAAGCAGAGGATTAGTCTTTCTTACTCTTATAAGCGCCTTATAATAATCAAAGACGTCAATATTTTCCGCCTTTTCATTCCATTTAACTGCGTTAGTATAATCAGGTGCATTATAGCTGTCGTGACTGAAAATATTTATATCATTGGGTTTTTCGCCGTCTTTTAAAAGTCTTGGCTTTGAACGCAGAAAGTCCTGTCCAAGCTGTATAAATGGTACACCCTGCGACAGCATTAATATTGCCGCAGCCAGCTTATCCATTTTTACTCTATCTTCTCTTGATCTGTTTTTAGCAGATATTGCAAGCTTATCCCAAAGGGTATTATTATCATGAGCCTCGCAATAATTTATCGTTTGGGTTGGTTCAAATGCCCAGCAGGCATCGTTTGCGGTATTAAGCTGCCAATGGGGTACAGAACCTACGATACCACGTTTTAAAATATTAGCTGTTCCTCTATTTCCGCTGACATATCCAGTATCTTTTACATTAAATGTACCGCCTTTTATAGCGTCCCTAAGATTGTCGTTAAACAAGCCTACTCTTCCAAAGCTATAGGAATTAAATTTATACGCAAGTTTGTCATATGGAAGCGGAGATTCACCCCCTGTCCATCCCTCGCCATACATAAGCAGAGTTGGATCAAATTTATTAAGCTCGTCACGAATCAGGTTGACTGTTTCAATATCATGAAGTCCCATTAAATCAAATCTGAAGCCGTCAAGCTTATACTCCGTTGCAAGATATTTCAGGGAATTTATCATAAAACGCCTCATCATCAAATGGTCAGAAGCGGTTTCATTTCCACAGCCTGAACCATTTGAAAACTCCCCGTCCTTATCAAGGCGATGATAATAATACGGGAAAGACTTATGAAAGGCGGACTCCTCAGTAAAATAGGTATGATTATAAACCACGTCCATAATAACGCCAATTCCGTTCTTATGAAGTGCCATTATCAGCTGCTTAAACTCTTTATCTTATACACAACTGACGATGCCGACGACTAGT
>CAMWVM010000226.1 GCA_947177715.1 uncultured Ruminococcus sp. | reverse complement strand
ACATAACGCAGGTCAAAAGCGTGCATAGGGTGACCGTATTCAAGCATTACAAAGTTTGTGATGTCAACAAAGTTGTTGATAGGACGAACCCCGCAGGCACGAAGTCTTTCTCTAAGCCAGCGTGGAGAAGGCTTAATTCTTACGTTTTTAACTATACCAGCCATGTATCTTGGACAAAGCTCTTTGTTTTCAACCTTAACGGAAAGAATGTCGTTGATGTCGCCGTCAATACCTTTAAATTCAGGCTTTGGTACATTAAGAGGTACATTGAACGTAGCAGCTGTTTCACGAGCAAGCCCTATAATTGACATACAGTCAGGTCTGTTTGAAGTGATTTCAAATTCAACCTTTGTGTCATCAAAACCGATAGCTTTCTTTAAATCCATGCCCACTGTCTTATTACAGTCATCACCAAGAATGAATATACCGTCTTCAATAGCATAAGGGAAGTCGTTCTTTGTAAGTCCAAGTTCTCCGAGAGAGCAGAGCATACCGTTTGATACTTCGCCTCTGAGTTTTCCCTTTGTAATTTTTACAGGCTTTCCATCATGAAGAACAGTTGATTTGTGTTTAGCAACAGGCACAAAGTCGCCCTCGTTTACGTTCTGAGCGCCTGTAACAATCTGAACTGGTTCATCTTCACCAATATCAACCTGAGTGATAACCATGTGGTCAGAATCAGGGTGAGGTATAACAGACAAAATCTTTCCCACAACAACGTTTGAAAGATAATCCCCCTCTTCTTCATAGCATTCAACCTTTGAGCCGGACATAGTCATGTCAGCACAGAAAGTTTTTATATCACACTTGCAGTCAACATAATCTGCAAGCCATTTCATTGACAAATCCATAATTAAATACCTCCCTGTAAATTAAAACTGACCTAAGAAACGCATATCGTTTTCATAAAGCAGACGCATATCATTAATACTGTATCTGCCCATAGTAATTCTTTCAAGACCGATGCCGAAAGCAAAACCGCTGTAAACCTCTGGGTCAATTCCGCAGCCTTCCAGTACCTTTGGGTGAACCATACCAGAACCAAGGAGTTCTACATAACCTTCACCTTTGCACATTGAACAGCCTTTTCCATGACAGTTGAAGCACATAAGGTCAACTTCGGCAGACGGCTCTGTGTAAGGGAAGTGGTGAGGTCTGAGTCTGATTTTTGCGTTTTCGCCGTAAAGACGTTTCATTAGAAGTTCAAGTGTACCTTTTAAATCGCTCATAGTAATTCCCTTGTCAATTACAAGACCCTCAATTTGATGGAATAAAGGTGAGTGAGTTGCGTCAACAGCGTCAGAACGATAAACACGGCCAGGAGAAATAATTCTTATTGGCGGTTTCATCTTTTCCATTGTTCTTATCTGAACACTTGAAGTCTGAGTTCTGAGAACAACATTGTCGTTAATATAGAAAGTATCCTGCGTATCTCTTGCAGGATGATGTTTTGGCATGTTAAGCGCTTCAAAACAGTAATGGTCTGTTTCAACTTCAGGACCTTCTACAATATCAAATCCCATTCCGAGAAATACTTCTTCAACCTCTTCAAGTACTGCATTAAGCGGATGAGGCTTACCAATTTTAGGTGCAGATCCGGGAAGTGTTACGTCTATTGTTTCAGAAGCAAGACGTACTTTTGCCATTTCTGCTTTTAGAACGCTGTTTCTTTCAGCAATAGCTTTTTCAATATCTGAACGAATGCTGTTAGCAAGCTGTCCCATAATAGGTCTTTCTTCCGGAGAAAGCTTTCCCATTTGCTTTAAGATTGATGAGATTTCACTTTTTTTACCTAAGAATTTTACTCTGAAATCCTCTAAAAGCTTAGGATCAGAAATCTTTTTCAGTTCTTCCTTAGCATGAATTTCAATGCTTTTGAGCTGTTCTTTCATTATTAATTCAATCCTTTCATATGTTTTGTCATAAAAAAAGCCCTGTCCTGAACTAATCAGGACAAGACAAAATCTTGCTTAAACCACCTATTAGTCAGAGGGCCATCACCCTCGCATCCTTAACGCAGATTTACGTTTATACTTACTTAAATTTCAGCACAACCACTCGCAAGTGAACTTCAACTGCTTTTGAAATAAGACGGCTTTCAGAAAACGTATGTTAATACGTTGCCGCTTTCTCTGAAAATCGTGACAGCAGCTTACTCTCTTGGTCACAATGTTTAACAGAATTATAACATATTTATTACCCTATTTCAAGAGCGATTAACAAAAAGTTTACAATTACAATCCGTGCTTGTGAAGTGGATCCCATTTATCGTCTTCGTCCTCTTCATCTTCAATGATATTATATTCTTTGTGTGGATATTTTATCTCTTCATATAAATTTTCAATCAGGAATAGTTTTGCCTTGGTATCTTGAAACTTTAATTTCAGCGTATTGTCTTGCGAAATCGCATTTTCTTTTCCGTGCTTAGTTTCAGTTTCAGCTATGCTTTTATATCCGTGTTTTAAATGCACTATTAAATCACCATTATTATTCTGATAAGATTCTGTAATGTCAGAATAATATAAAGTGATATATGTGTGTTTTTTTGATATAGCACTGCCTTGACAATGCTCAATTCTGTCATCGTAAATTCGTGTATAAAGGCTTGTATCCCTCGAAAGTGCAGATACATTGTAAAGCAATAGGGCAGTCAGGGCATTTCCCAAGGCAATTACCCATAGCAGCACTTTTATTATAACGGTGCTTACAAAAAATCCAATAACAAAAATAATACCAGCAAGAATAAGATTTTTATACATGTTTTTTTTCATTTTACGATGTTCATTTAAATCATGAATAGCTTTTTGCTGTTTCCCATGGATGTCAAGCTTTGGAGGATATTCATACAAAAGCAATTATTTTCACCTCAGTTTTACAAAAACAGGACTGTACAAAAGCTGTCAGTCCTGTTATCGTTATTTTTTAGAGTCGTTTTCTCTTATTTCAACACGTCTGATTTTTCCGCTGATTGTCTTAGGAAGCTCATCCACGAATTCAATAATTCTTGGATATTTGTAAGGAGCAGTTGATTTTTTTACATATGTCTGTAGTTCCTTAACCAAAGCATCGCCGGCCTTGTCCTTGTAATCCTTGGTAAGAACAATAGTGGCTTTTACAACCTTTCCTCTAATTGGGTCATCAGCAGCAGTAATGGCACATTCAAGTACTGATGGGTGTTCCATGAGAATACTTTCTATTTCAAATGGTCCGATTCGATAGCCGGAAGCTTTTATCAAATCGTCAGTTCTTCCAACATACCAATAATAACCGTCCTCGTCTTTATAAGCCGTGTCACCTGTATGATAC
>CAMWVM010000225.1 GCA_947177715.1 uncultured Ruminococcus sp. | reverse complement strand
TTATTATAATAGAAATAGGTACAAAAGGAATAAGCACCTTCGGGTCAATGTACATTCCTCCGTTTAATGCAAAAACAAATACAGGACAACATATTAAAACAGCCATAGCTATACAAATAAAACGTCTTGACTTGTCCTTCGCCATAATTCCGATTATGCATGCCGTAACAAGAAAGCATGATAACCCCATTGAATAATGCCCCGATGATATATAATTAAGAGATACTTTAGGCAATAGCTGCGTAATGTTTATGTGAGAGTTTCCGCCGTCACGTCCGCCAAGCATAGCCGCAGCCGTAGGAAGAAGTAATACCCCAGCCATCATTACACTGATAAAAAGCCTGCCGGCAAACCTTAGTGCAGTTTTCAAAAACTCCTTCACTTTTACTTTTTCAGTTGTTTTAAGATAGCAGTAAACGCCGTAAACAGCCACTGCTATAAGTGCAGGAATGCTGAAATAATAGCTTGATATTATAATCAAAAAGCAGTAGACAATGAGTTTAGTTTTTCTGCCTTTATAAAAATAATCCTCCACCGCCATTAACGCCAGCAACAGAAACGGCATGTAGTTTACAAACATAACGTGCCTGTGACTGTGGAAAATCAAAGAGTTGCAAAATAAGAACACTGCGCTTAAAAGAAAAGCTGTGTTTTCTCTGAACTTTCGATTCATAAAAATATAAAAGATAATTATATCCGCAGCAATTCCAATCATGCTTATAGCCTGAAGATATGTTGACATCTTCACAAACGGAAGAAGATAAGAGAAAAGAATAAACGGCGAATACAGTCCGTAATATGAAAAATAATATATGTTTTCCCCCGCACCGATATTAGGCGCAAAGCTTGGGAAAAACTCTCCCGTTTCATAAAAAAGCTTTCTGAAATAATCAGGTATGGCATAATGCTGTCCCGCCCAGTCAAGACTGGATCCGTATGCATATTTAAATCTGGTCAAAAGTAAAACCAGTATTGCATAAATCCCTAAAAGAATACCGATTCTTATAATATGTCTTTTGTTCTTCTCAATAAATCTGTTCATATATCACTTTCACTTCCAGAATCATATTTCTCCCACATTTCATACTCCGCCATGTGCCAAAGCTTGTTGACGGTCTTTTCCTGTGAAGCATAATAAGGCGCAAGCTTTTCTTTAAATCTTATTCTTTCATCATCTAACTTCTCAAGCTGATTTTCTGCATCAGCAAGATTAGATTTCTTATAGTATTTTCCGAAAAAGTATAAATCCGAATTTATTTTTTTGTTTTCATAAATTTCCGTAACAAATTGGTGTACCATTTTGTGATGCTGGTGTCCATATTCACCATCTTTATTATGAGTAACAATAAGCTCCCAATCTTTGTATTCCATAACCGTAGTCAAATCATCAGTAATTTTCTGACTAACCTTGCTCCAGTCATCTCTCTTTCCCGCAACCTTGTCAGGATAAAATAAAATCAAAGGCTCGTTTCCCGATTCAGTAACAACCTTTTCAAACTCCGCCGAACGCACCTTGTCATATCCTCTTGTTACGCAAACAACAAGATAATTGCCGTCCATTAAATGTCCACCACCCCAAAGCAGCTCATCGTCAGGATGTGCAACAATCATCAGTTTATCCGCATTTGCTCCCGGAATATTTTCTGTTTTTAACACCGGTACATCATAGGCTTCTCTGTATTCATTTCTTATATCCGTAATATAGCATAAAATCGTAATAGTTACCGCAGCAAATATAAAAAGTGCCGCAATATATATCTTAGTGTGCCTTATTCCTTTCAAAAACTCTCCTCCAATCGAATTTTTGTTTAAATATTAATATATTTTTATTTCATAAACTATTATACTTCTAAAGTATTTTTATGTCAATTAACATAACTTATAAAAAAATGATACTTATCTTAGATTTTTCTTAAGAAACTGCAAATAAGGGCATGCCCGTTTTCAACGTGGCAAGGTCAGCTTCAGCTGACGTTTTTAGTTGAAGATTGCACTCCTACTAAAAACCGCCGTCACAGCTATCCGAAAGGATAGGTTGGAGGCGGGGGTCATCTTGCCTAAGTTATATACAGCTAATTGTAAACAAAATATTAATACACTTGACAAATGTGTTCTCTTAGAATATAATATTATCAATATTAAAAATGCTTTGACAGGAAAAAAAGCGTATATTCAGATTTCAGAGAGCTGTCGGTGGGTGTAAGACAGTACGAAATATATGCTATAACTCATCCTCGAGCAGGTGCAGTGAAAATTTCAGTAGCTTCACACGGGCAGCTCCCGTTACAGAGCGGCGCATTGATGGATGCGGCTGAGGTGTATAATGTGAATTATACGCAAATTAGAGTGGTAACACGGGTATTTCGCTCGTCTCTTGTTTTGAAGAGACGGGTTTTTTTATTATCTCTATGGCTGCATAAACTTAACATAATAATTTTTAAGGAGGACGCTAAGATGAAGAACGTTGAAAAGTATCAAAGAGGCTATTTTATGCCTCCTGTAAAATCAATGAAATGGACAGAAAAAGAATATATTGACCACGCCCCTATGTGGTGTTCGGTTGACCTGAGAGATGGAAATCAGGCTCTTATTATACCAATGAGCTTGGAAGAAAAGCTGGAGTTCTTTGAGCATCTGGTTAAAATCGGCTTCAAAGAAATTGAAATCGGCTTCCCTGCCGCTTCTGAAACAGAATATGAATTCTGCCGTACTCTTATTGAACGAAATATGATTCCAGACGACGTCAGAATTCAGGTACTGACACAATCCCGTGAACACATTATCAAAAAGACTTTTGAAGCTCTCACAGGCTGCAAAAACGCTGTAGTTCACCTCTACAATTCCACTTCGGTTGCACAGCGTGAACAGGTTTTCCGCAAATCAAAAGAAGAAATCAAAGAAATTGCCGTTAGCGGAGCTAAAATTTGCGAGGAATATCGTCAAAAAACACCAGGCAACTTCATTTTTGAATACTCTCCTGAAAGCTTTACGGGAACAGAACCGGAATATGCTCTGGAAGTCTGCAACGCCGTTCTGGATGTTTGGAAGCCTACTGCCGATAATAAAGTTATAATCAATCTGCCTGTAACAGTTGAAATGTCAATGCCACATGTTTACGCTTCGCAAATTGAATATATGTGCGATAATATGAAATATCGTGAGAACGTTATCGTTTCCCTCCACCCTCACAATGACAGAGGATGTGCAGTTGCAGATTCCGAATTGGGACTGCTGGCCGGTGCTGACAGAATCGAAGGCACATGCTTTGGAAACGGTGAAAGAACAGGAAATGTTGACATTGTTACAC
>CAMWVM010000224.1 GCA_947177715.1 uncultured Ruminococcus sp. | reverse complement strand
CGGCACCCCAGATGCTCACGAGTCTCGTGGGCTCGGAGATGTCCACAAGAGACAGACTTTGTAGCTTATGACCTTTCGTGCATATAAATCAATAATTGCACAAATATAGATATTTTTCTCGTTCCAACGGAAATATGTAACATCGCTGACCCAAACCTCATCGGGTCCGGAAACATTAAACTGTTGATTTAAATGATTTTTCAGTTTCCGCTGTTCACGGTCATAAATTGATTTGGCATCTTGGCGAATACTTATTAATCCCATATCTCCCATAAGATTTCTTATCATCTTTTCGCTTACGCGATTTCCCTGTTCTTTTAAAACGGCTGTAATTTTGGCAGCACCGAAAATCTGTTTGCTTTCATCATAAATTTCCTGTATTTTTATACGCAGTTCCTCTTAGCGCTTTGAATACCACGTATTATTACGCTTGTTTCTTAGAATAAAGTTATAGAACGTTCCGCGAGTAACCTTTAAAGCTTCGCACAACATATGAACGCTGTATTTCCCCTGCAGTTGCTCTAATGCTGCAAGTTTCTCACTAAGAGGAGAATTTGCCGTACAATCAACGCTTTGAAGGATTTCGACAATCCCCTCAAGGCGTTTAACTTTATTTTCCAATTGTTTTAAATACAAACCTGAGTTATTTGGGACAGCGTTATTCCATTCTTTTATCCATTTATAAACTGTACTTTTTGAAATGGATAACGTTTCGGAAATTTTATTTGCGTTAATACCGGACTCATAGTAGGTCAACGCTTCTTGTTTAACAGTTTCTGGATATTTATTCATGACAACAGCTCCTTTTTACTTTAATTATACAATAAAAAAGTAGCTTTTTGAAGTTAAAGGCAAAAATAAATTTTATGTCAAAAATGTTAAAAAACATTGACTTGTGTAGGAATATATGGTATAATAATTTATATAAACCAAGATATGATGCAATAAAATTGTGTTATTTGTTTACTTTGTCTATTATACTAAAATTTATTAAAATATTTATAACAAACTTTAACATGAAAGCCGTGAAATTATGGATAAAGAAAAAAATTTTAATTTTGTTCAAAAAGCAGTATCGACTCCACCGTTAATTTTAGTAGGTAGTGGCGGTTCAGCACCATATGGTTTACCAAGCATGACAGAATTAGGAAAACATTTAGTTGATTCGTTGGATATAAAACTGACTCTTCTTGGAATCAGTTTTATGAAAATCTGAGAAACGGTCAAGATCTTGAAACAGCATTAAGTAACCTATCACTTAATGATTGTATAATTGAGGATATACGAAAAGAAACTTGGAAATTAATATCTGAAAAGGATCTTATACTTTTTCGTGAAGTAATCTTTAATAATAAAACTATAGATATAGGAAGACTGATTAAAAAATTTTATCAAGCACATCCAAAATGTGTAAATGTTATCACAACTAACTATGACAGGGTAATTGAGTATGCTTGTGATTCTGTAAAATTGCCAATTTATACTGGATTTTCCGGACTATATTTAAAAGATTACCATGGTAATTTTTCTAATAAAGATACTGTTAATATAGTAAAAGTGCATGGATCGTTAGATACTTTCAAAGATGTTCACGGCGCATCATTAAATATTCCTTTAATGAATAAAATTCCCGATGGACTTGTTCCTGAAATAATTACTCCGGGATCATCTAAATATCGAGCCGTGCTTAAAGGAAATACAAGAGATTTATTAAGTGTTTCTGATGAAATGATAAAACATGCTAAATCTTTTCTTTGTATTGGATATGGTTTTAACGATGAGCAAATACAGGAGAAAATAATTTCAAAAATTAGGCAGGATACACCAATTGTAGTTGTCACTATGCAGCTATCCGATAGTGCTGCGCATTTAATTACTAATAATGCTAAAAATTATGTTACGATACAAATGGGAGATATGACTAATACTACAGAATTCTGTATCAACAAGGAAATTACTGTTTTGGACGGCGATTTTTGGTCTATAGATGGATTTATGAAAATAATTGATTAGGGAGAATCATATATGAATACATTAGATTTTTCAGATAAAAAACCATTTGGTAAGGTACAAAGTGTAGATACTTCTGCTGTAATTGTTTGTGTTGACGATACTGAACAGCTTTCTAAATTACAAGTAAATCATTTTGTTGCTATTAGATCTTCAAGATCCGGACAAATTTTGATCGGTATGGTTAACAAAATAATGAGAAAATTTGATAATGAAATAGATTTTAATGAAGATGAAATGATATCGTCTGTTGATATTGTAAAAATTAATTTGGTTGGTACATTTCTTGAAAAAGAAGGCACAAAACGAAACATATTCAAACGAACCTTAGAATCTGTTCCGGAAATTGACTCCGAAGCATTTATTATGGAAAGCACAATGCTGACAGATTTTATGGATTCAATATCCAGTTCCGACTCTGGAATTGAAAAGCCATTATGTATTGGAAGATATGCCATAAATGATGAAGCCATTGCCCGTCTTGATGGTAATAAATTGTTCCAAAGGCATGCTGTTATTGTAGGCAGTACAGGTTCAGGTAAATCGTATACAGTTGCTGCTTTGATTGTATAGTTAAACCCCCAGTTTTACTGGGGGTTAAAAGCTTAAAGCTATGGACAAAAACCTCCTTGAGCATTATAATAAAAGCAGGTTTGCCGACCGCAATTAAAAATAATGACAAGGAGGAAAAGTCAATGAATGACATAAATAGTTTAGCACATTCCAAGTGGAATTGCAAGTATCATATAGTATTTGCACCAAAATATAGGAGACAAATAATATATGGGAAAATAAGGGTGGATATAGGAGTAATACTGAGGAAACTATGTGAACAAAAAGGAGTGAATATAATAGAAGCAGAAACGTGCACAGACCATATACATATGTTGGTAGAAATACCACCAAAGTTAAGTGTGGCACAATTTATGGGGTATCTGAAAGGAAAAAGTTCGTTGATGATATTTGATAGACACGCAAATTTGAAATATAAATATGGAAACCGACATTTCTGGTGCAGAGGATATTATGTAGACACAGTAGGGAAAAACGAAAAACGCATAGCAGAATATGTAAGGAACCAATTACAAGAAGATATAGCGTGCGACCAAATAAGCTTTAAAGAGTATACTGACCCGTTCACGGGTGAGCCGGTAAATCAAGGCAAATAAAAGACAGCCCCTTTAGGGGCTGCCCGTGAATCAAATGCGGTTGGCAGACTTTTCAGAACCCCTTAAGGGGTAAGGGTCGTACCAAGCCCTTTAAGGGCTTTCGCAAACCACCCGTTTTACGGGTGGTTTTGATT
>CAMWVM010000223.1 GCA_947177715.1 uncultured Ruminococcus sp. | reverse complement strand
GGCATACGAGATGCTCAGGAGTCTCGTGGGCTCGGAGATGACTATAAGAGACAGGCATGATTACTTCTGGATCATCTGCCGGAGCAAATGCACAATATGAAGAAACATAGGTTTCACCATTATCAGTATCCAGCTTCTGAGATGTACCGGACTTTCCGCCGATACGATAGCCTTTGATATAGCAGTTTGAGCCCGGCTGTCCGTTTACTACGCCTTCAAGTATTTCACGCATTTCCTTAGAAGTTTCTTCTGAAATGACCTGACGTTTCACTTCTGTATCAAAGTCTTTTACAACATTTCCGTTGGAATCTGTTATCTTATCCACAACCTGAGGAGTTACAAGATATCCTCCGTTTACTACCGCAGAGTATGCAGTAATCATCTGAATAGGTGTTATTTTATTTGTCTGACCAAAAGATGAAGAAGCCAGCTCAACTGTACCCATTCTTGAAAGCGGCATATAAATACTGCTTACTTCACTTGGTAAATCAATTCCCGTTTTTTCAGTAAGTCCATATGACTTAAAATATTCCGAAAACTTCTCTCCTCCAAGTCTTTGTCCGATCTGCACAAAAGCTGGGTTACATGAGTTAAGCATAGACAGCGCAAGGTTCTGAGAACCATGGTCGTGAGTTGACCAGCAATGAATTTTATAATCTGCAACCTGTATATAAGTATTGCAAGAAAAACTATCGCTAAGTGAAATTGCCTTTTCTTCAAGAGCTGAAGATCCTGTAATTACCTTAAATACAGAACCAGGGAAATAAAGCTCTGAAATGGCTTTGTTCTTCCACTGAACCGACCATGCGTTAAGTCTTTTTTCTGAATATTCCTTTGAATCTTCGTTGATTTTTGCAAGCTCAGAGGCAATCGTTTTATCAGTTACTTCCGCTGGATTATTAGGATTATAGCTATAGTTTGTAGCCATAGCATAAACCTGACCAGTCTTTGGATTCATAATAATCCCGCAAGCTCTCTCTTTCGGTTTATGAAGATCAACAGCCTTCTCCAAAGCTGTTTCAAGGTGATACTGAATATTAACGTCAATGTTAAGGTGAAGAGAATCACCGTCCTGCGACTCATAGCTTTGTTTATATCTATATGGAATTTCCGTGCCGTTTCTTGCAGTAGCTGTTACGACACGTCCGTCAACACCCGCAAGATATTCGTCATAATACGCCTCAAGACCGTAAATGCCATCCCCATCATAATTCAAGTGACCAATTACATTAGATGCAAGCTCATTCTGAGGATAAATTCTTCTCGTTGTCGGGTCGCACCTCACACCGTCAAGTTCTTCTTCAGTAAGATAATCTTCGATCTTATCTGCAACAGTCTTTTCAATATCCTTTTTAAGAATTACATACTGTGAATTCTCATCGCCGATTTTTTTTCTTATGTCTTCAGAGTCCACTTCCAAAGTCTGTGCAAGAAAAGCTACCAAATCATCAAAACACTGCTGAGAAGTTTTACGTTTTCCCAACGCTTCTTCATAACCCTTTACCTTTTCTGCGTCGTTGGTTTCTTTAATGAGCTGTTTATATTCTTCAATCTTCTCATCTTTTTTTGAAATATAATCATCCCAAAGCATAACCTGGTCGCAATACACAGTATACATTGTAGCGCTCTGTGCAAGCACCTGATCTGTGCTGTCATAAATCGTACCTCTTGACGCCTGAACTACAGTACTCTTAAGCTGCTGAGAATCAGCAAGTTCACGCCATTTATCCGATTCAGTAACAGAAGTTTTGAAAATGCTGAACACAATATAAAAAATCAAAATGATTATCAGCAAATTTATCCAAAGATTTAATCTTCGTTTCATTAAAGTCGTCGGTTTATCTGTCATAAGAACTCCTTTCGCTTAACAGAAACACACCGGAAAGTCACTTTTCTACATCAAAAGATGTTTTTCCGCACACAAAATAATATAACAAGAAAGCTAAGCACAATTTTGTCCCTAACTTTCTTCATAGTTATTCTATTTTATCAAATCCCGATATATTCCAAAACACCGGAGAACCATCTTTTTATTTTTACAAACATGTTTGCGTCGTCCGAATCAACGACCTCCGCAATCGTTTCCTTTTCTACTTCCACATATTCTATTTGAGACTTGTCCAGCTTTTGAAGTCCCAGTTCTTTTTCAGCATACTCCTCAACTTTTGTCAGACCTGTTTTTGACGCCAGCTCAGA
The DNA here is from genome assembly GCA_947177715.1 of uncultured Ruminococcus sp. Lineage (GTDB taxonomy): Bacteria > Bacillota > Clostridia > Oscillospirales > Ruminococcaceae > FB2012. The sequence continues at coordinate 1,129 of CAMWVM010000223.1, read as the reverse complement.
CTCCAAACTTATATTCTCATTAGTGAGCTGTGTAAGCTCCGTCTGCATATTTGCCTGCTGCGTATAAAGGCTTGAAAGCTCTACACGCCCATAAATCATAGAACACATAAGTGCAAGAGCAGCAGCGGCAAGTCCGATAAGTCTTAGTGTTGTATTTCTTCTATGTACAACCGCCGTATTTCGGCGATGTTTGATCTTTCTGGTAGTGACAAGCTCTTGCTCGTCATAGGCGGAATAATCATACGCCAGGTTATGTGATTTTGCCATTATTTTCACACCTCTTTATGCATAGAAAACTATGCGGTCCAAAAGCTTTCGCTTTATATTTTTAATCCTTAATCTTCTCAATAATCCTCAGCTTTGCACTGCGGCTGCGGCTGTTTTCCGCAAGTTCCTTTTCCGAAGGCTCAACAGGTTTTCTTGTAACCAGCTTCCCAGATGCCGTTCTTCCGCACACACATTGCGGAAAGTCCGGAGGACAAATACATCCTTTTGTATAAGAAACAAATCTCTGCTTAACCATTCTGTCCTCAAGTGAATGAAAAGTAATAACCGCAAGACGTCCGCCTTTTTTCAATAATCCGAAGGCTTTATCAAGCGCTGAGTCCAAATGACCAAACTCGTCATTTACTGCAATTCTGATTGCCTGAAACGTCTTTTTGCATGGATTTTTTTCTCGTCTGACTCTTTGCGGAACTGATTCCTTAATAATTTCAGCAAGCTCCATAGTCGTTTCGATCGTCTTGTCCTCACGCCTGCTGACTATTCTCTTTGCAATGGACGGAGCAAACTTTTCCTCGCCATATTCAAACAAAATCTTTCTGAGTTCTTCATAGCTCCATGAGTTAACTACATCCTTAGCGGAAACACCTTCGCTGCTCATACGCATATCAAGTGGTGCATTCTGATGATAAGAAAAGCCTCTGTCACCGTTATCAAGCTGATAAGATGACACTCCCAAGTCAAGAAATATTCCATCGACTTTTTCAATACCCATAGACTCAAGCACTGAATCCATCTCCGAATAATTTGCCTGCACCACTACAGCAGGAAGTCCTGATAATCTTTCAGAAGCGACTGCCACAGCCTCCGGATCTCTATCCAAAGCAACGAGCTTTCCTCCTGATTC
>CAMWVM010000222.1 GCA_947177715.1 uncultured Ruminococcus sp. | reverse complement strand
ATGTGACGGGAAGCAATCCATTGTCAACTCAGGACGATGTCGCCGCAGCTTTGGTGCATGACGGACTTGAAGTCTTTGCATGGCATGGCGCTACCGACGAAGAGTATCATAAACATATTTCACAGGTCGTTAAAGCCGGTCCCAACATTATAATCGACGACGGCGGAGATTTGGTTAATCTTATACACAGCGAGTATCCTGAATTGATTGATAACGTGATCGGCGGCTGTGAGGAAACAACAACAGGAATTATAAGACTTATTGCCATGAATAAGGATAAGAAGCTGAAATTCCCCATGGTGCTTGTAAATGATGCGAAATGTAAGCATTTCTTTGATAATCGTTATGGCACAGGCCAGTCAGTCTGGGATGGAATCAACCGTACTACAAATCTTATTGTAGCAGGCAAGAACGTGGTAGTAGCAGGCTATGGCTGGTGCGGAAAAGGTGTAGCCATGAGAGCGAAAGGCTTGGGAGCTTCAGTTATTATTACTGAAATTGATCCTATAAAAGCCCTCGAGGCAGTAATGGACGGTTTTAAAGTAATGAAAATGGAGGAAGCCGCAAAGGTTGGAGATTTCTTTGTCACTGTTACAGGCTGTAAAGATGTAATAACCGAAAAGTCTTTCGTAAATATGAAAGACGGTGCAATTCTTTGTAATGCTGGTCATTTTGACTGTGAAGTTGATGTGGCAGGACTTAAAGAAATTGCTGTTGAAAGTAAAAAAGCAAGAAATAATATTGACGGATATAAGCTGAAAAACGGTAATTGGCTCTATGTAATCGGAGAGGGACGTCTTGTGAATCTTGCAGCAGGCGACGGACATCCTGCTGAAATTATGGACATGTCCTTTGCAATACAGGCACTGTCAGCAGCGTACCTCGTTAAGAATCGAGATAACATTCAGGATATGATAATTAATGTTCCTGATGAAATTGACCGTGAAGTAGCTAAGCGTAAGCTTAAATTCTGGGAACTGGAAATTGATAATCTTACCGAAGAGCAGGAAAGATACCTAAACAGTTGGCAGTGTTAGCTCACATAGGTCAATATCACGTTATAAGTTTGTGGATAACATGGTTTTGATCTCGCTGTGGCAAGTTTGTATGGGCGACCTGTGGTCGCCGGCATGTGCATTGTCTATTGTCAACTGTCAATTTGTTTGTGAGGAATTTATGTGCTTCAAATAATAGTTAAACACCTCATCACATAAATTTGACAGGATGTAGCTTTTTTCAGATAGAATTGAAAAGGAAATAGAAAAAGAAAAGTAGGAAGCGACCAAAATCGTTTCCTACTTTTTGTTTGAAAATATTTCTTGAAAAATTACGTTTTAAAACAACTAAATCTGTGCAAATTAAATTTATGAGAAATTTAAGCGGCATCACCGCAGGGAGGCGATAATTTGCACCAGACTTTGTTAAAAAACTTTACAGTTTTCGTTATTGGAGCTTTAATTTATGGTTTAATTGAAATATCAGCCCGAGGCTTCACACATATAACCATGGGACTTCTCGGGGGAATTTCCATGCTGGCAATTCACATTACCAATGACGCCAGACGGAACGGACTTAATTTCTTTGTCCAAATAACTCTGATTGCCTTTTTCATAACGTCAATAGAGTTTCTAACAGGCGAAATAGTTAATGTAAGGCTCGGCATGAATATCTGGGACTATTCAGATATTCCGATGAATTTTGACGGACAAATTTGCCTGCCCTTTGTGGGAATATGGTTTGTCCTGTCAGCATTAGGCGTATTCCTTGACGATTTTCTTAGATGGAAAATGTTCCGTGAGGATAGAAACTTCAGTTATTTAAAACATGTTGATAATATGCAGCAAATATAGCCAGTCTTTAAAAGAGGGCAGCCCTGGAATCAGTAATGTTCAAAGTGTTTTAAGTTGTTTTTTTATCTTTTAGATGATTATTTAATTTTCCAAATGTTTTCCGCATAATCCTTAATTGTTCTGTCGGAAGAGAATTTTCCGGCAGAGCACATATTAAGCCAGCATTTTCTTGCAAAATCAATCTTATCACGATAATCACAGTTTGCTTTCAACTTGGCTTCTACATAACTTTTCAGGTCGCCGATAAGATAATAGTGGTCAGGAACATGCCAGCTTGCACCGTCCATAAGAGAGTGATAAAGTTCTTTGAATGAACCTTCTTCGTTGGAGGGAACTCCGCCGTCATCAAATGAACCGTCAATCAGCTTGTTGAGTACACGGTTAATTTTTTCATCTGCAAAAGCAACTGAGCGAGGATCATATTCAGGCATTATCTTTTCAAGCTCTTCAACTCTCGCACCGAAGATGTAGTTGTTTTCTTCACTGGCTTCTTCAACGATTTCAACATTCGCACCGTCATATGTGCCTAACGTCACCGTTCCGTTGAGCATAAATTTCATGTTGCCCGTACCTGAAGCCTCTGTTCCCGCTGTAGAAATCTGTTCTGAAATATCTGCAGCAGTGACAAGCTTTTCAGCATATGAAACATTATAGTTTTGTACAAATATAACCTTAATAAGATCTTTGGTTTCAGGATCGTTTTCCACAAGCCTTGCTATTTCTCCAATAAGCTTGATTATCGCCTTGGCACGTCTGTAGCCTGGAGCAGATTTTGCACCGAAAATAAATGTAGTTGGAGTAAAGTCAGTTATTGAACCATCTTTGATTCCATAGTAAATATAGAGAATTGAGAGTGCATTAAGAAACTGTCTTTTGTATTCATGAAGTCTTTTTATCTGAATGTCGAATAACGTGTCCGGATTGACTTCAATTCCGTCATGTGTCTTAATAAAATCAGCAAGCTGACGCTTCTTTTTGTTTTTAATTTCTATGAATTCCCTGAGAACAGCCTCATCATCAGCATATTTTTTCAGTTTTGACAATTCGTCAAGATTTTTTATCCAGCTGTCATCTCCCAGAAGTCTTGTTATTAATGACGACAGCTCACTGTTGCAAAGTGCCAGCCAGCGTCTTTGGGTGATTCCGTTGGTCTTGTTTTGGAAACGCTCAGGATATATTTCATACCAGTCCTTTAACGTTTCTGCTTTGAGAATTTCAGTGTGAATTGCGGCAACACCATTTGTGTAAGAGGACACATAAACCGCCATATTTGCCATTCTTACCATTCCGTCGCCTATAGGAGCCATTTCTGCAATAAGTTTTTTGTCTTTTTCAAGTGCATACATATCTTTGATGAAACGTTCGTTTATCATAAGGATAAAATCATATACTCTCGGTAAAATTCTTTCCACAAGATTACAGCTCCACTTTTCTCTTATACACATCTCCGCGCCCACGAGACTCCTGAGCATCGAGTATGCCGTAG
>CAMWVM010000221.1 GCA_947177715.1 uncultured Ruminococcus sp. | reverse complement strand
GATTTGTGGTTAAGAGACAGCATTACCACTGCGAATATTGGCAAAGCTAAAAATCTGTTTGTTACAACTTTATCAATTTTATCGGATGTTGTAAGTCCGCTTTTATTTTTCTTAAAATAGCATTTACCGATAATAGATGTGATATAGTTATATCTTTCGTTGGTTATGATACTTTCAGCATCATCGTCCTCTTCGTTTTCGACTTTTGCAATAATTCTCTCCACATCAGGAACAGAGCTCATAACTTCTTTAATTTTGTCATCTCTCTCGAAAAGTTTAACTGCACAGAAACGCTTCTGTCCGTCCGCAACACCATATATTGCTTCTTCAATTTCTTCAAGGGCTTGTTCAACATTCGGTGAAAACTTATGTACGATTTCGACATTGCTGTGATTTTTAGCAATAGCAACAGCTTTTTCTGCGGCTTCCTTTACTCCCCTGCCTTTAAGAGCTGAAATTTCAACAACAGGACAACCAAGGCTTTCAGATAGTTTTTTTAGATTGATAACGTCACCATTCTTCTTAACTATATCCATCATATTGACTGCCATAACAACAGGTATGCCCAATTCAATAAGCTGTGTTGTCAAGTAAAGGTTTCTTTCTATATTTGTGCCATCAACGATATTCAAGATAACATCAGGGCGTTGGTTAATAATATAATTTCTTGCTACAACTTCTTCAAGAGTATAAGGTGACAGAGAATAAATGCCTGGTAAGTCGGTTATTGTTACATCCTTATGGCCTTTCAATTTACCCTCTTTTTTTTCTACGGTAACCCCCGGCCAGTTACCCACAAACTGGTTTGCACCCGTAAGAGCATTAAACAATGTAGTTTTACCGGAGTTCGGATTGCCCGCCAAGGCAATAGTAATTGACATAGTATTTCCTCCTGATATAATTTTTATTAAATTAGCGACCGCTAACCTTTGTTTAAAAAATTAAGCTATTTCAATTAATTCAGCATCTGATTTTCTGATTGTAAGTTCATAACCCCTTACACAAACTTCAACAGGATCACCCAAAGGAGCAACTTTTCGTACTAATACTTCTGTACCTTTGACAATACCCATATCCATTATTCTTCGCCTAACAGCACCTTCACCATGAAGTTTGACAACTTTTACAGTGCTGCCGCAAACAGCTTCTTTCAGCGTTTTCATCAGCTTTCTCCTCCTAAATTAAATCATTATTTTATTTGCCATTTCCTTACTGATTGCGACACGGCAATCCTTGACGCTTACAATAACATTACCGTTCAGCTCAGAAATTACAGTTACTCTGCTTCCCTCGTTAAAACCAAGATTCTCAAGAAAATGCTTTGTTTGTTCCTTACCGCCGATTTTCTTTATAAAATTAACTTCGCCTATTTTCGCCATAGTTAAAGGCATCATGATACACCTCCGCATTTTATAGTTAGTGAGAGCTAACCTATGTTTTTATTTTATCACTACATTATAATAATGTCAAGAAAATTTAGAATATGCATAAAAGCTGTACTTATTTTAATACAAAATTGATAAATCAACGCTTATTTACACGGTTATTTATATTTAATTTGCACTATCCAGAAAGTTAGACAAGGCAAACTTATGAAATAAAAAACTCGTCCGCATCGCTTTAAATGATACGAACGAGTGAATATTATTCCACGGAAATAATATAGTAATAAACTGGTTGTCCGCCGTTTATAAGATTGACATCAAGATTACTAAATTTATTAGAAATTTGTTTTTGAAGTGCTTCGGCAGCTTCATCGGTTACATCTGAGCCATAAAGGATTGTTATAAAAGAGCTATCCCCTTTTACTAATCTTTTGGTAAGCTTAAAAGCCGCTTTTGCAAGGTCCTTTTCAACAAAGGCAAGCTTTCCGTTATCCATACACAAGATTTCACCTTGTTTTATTGAATGACCTTCAAAGTCTGAATCTCTTGCTGCAAAGGTAACTTGACCTGTAGAAACTTTTTCAAGTGCTTCTGTCATAGCAAGTCGGTTGGCATTAAAATCGCTGTCGGGGTCAAACGCTAACATTGCAGATATACCCTGGGGTATTGTTCTTGTTTGAAGGACACATACTTTTCTATCTGCCAATCTTACCGCCTGCTCTGCTGCCATAATAATATTCTTATTATTTGGAAGCACAAACACTATTTCAGCAGGACAAGACATAATAGCTGCCAAAATATCTTCCGTAGAAGGATTCATTGTTTGTCCGCCACGGACTATGCAATCCACGCCGATATCTCTAAACATTGCCTCAACGCCTTTGCCAGCGGCAACTGCCACAAAACCATATTGTTTTTCTGGCTTTGCAGGAACAAACTCCTGTTTAACTTCCTTTTGCTTTTTTTCGTGCTGAAGCTTCATATTCTCAACTTTAGGCAAATTGATATATCCAAAATTCAAAGCTTTTTGAATAGCTTTTCCAGGGTCATTGGTATGCACATGGACTTTAATAATCTCATCATCCTCAACGACCACAACACAATCGCCTATTGTTTCAAGATACGCACGAAGTTTTGAACAATCCTCTGCGTCATCTTTTTTAGTGATAAGCATTTCTGTACAATAAGTGAAGTGAATTTCCTCATCATATTGTCCTACTGCTGAAGAAAAAGTTTCCACTGTAACTGTTTTCTCATCTTCGCTTACAGCTTGAACAATTTCGCCGCCTTTTATTACATCTTTAATGGCTGTAAAAATCACAAGCAAGCCCATACCTCCGGCATCGACTACACCGGCCTTTGCCAAGGCAGGCAAAAGTTTTGGAGTTTCATTAAGTGAAATTTCAGCCTGTCGGCAGACTTCCTCCCAAATAACCACAGGATCGTTCGTTGAATGGAGCAATTCTCTTGCCTTTTCAGCTGATTCTCTTGCGACTGTAAGTATTGTACCCTCTGTAGGTTTCATCACAGATTTATAAGCGCCCTCAACGCCCAATTCAAGGGCACGGACAAGATGTTCGCTTCCTACACTTTTCTGTCCTGTAAAAGCTTTTGCAAAGCCTCTGAAAATCAAAGATAAAATTACCCCTGAATTACCTCTTGCTCCTCTGAGCAACGCTGAGGCTGTAGCTTCGGCAACTGCTGAACAGTGAACATTATCATTCATTAATTTGAGTTCAGCGAGGGCATTACCCATTGTCATAGACATATTGGTTCCGGTATCCCCATCCGGAACCGGAAAAACATTAAGCTCGTCAACCGATTTTTTCTTATTTGAAATGCTGTTTGCACCGCTGATAAATGCATCACGCAATAACTTTCCGCTTATCACAAACATTTCCTCCTAATTTTTCAATTATTCTCAATTACTTTATCTATAAAAACATTAATTTCTGAAACTTCAATACCTGTTC
>CAMWVM010000220.1 GCA_947177715.1 uncultured Ruminococcus sp. | reverse complement strand
CTGTAATTCAGCAGGCGACATATTTGTTTGAATAAAACTGACTATGTATTATTCAGCAACAGGAGCACCAACAGGGCAAGTACCTGCACAAGAACCGCAATCGATACAAGCATCAGCATCAATTACATACTTTCCGTCGCTTTCAGAAATAGCACCAACAGGGCAAGCATCTGCACAAGCGCCGCATCCGATACATTCATCACTAATTTTATATGCCATAATGACAACCTCCTCAATAGAATTAAAGCCAGTTATTATAACTGCTTTGTATTATTATAATAACACATTTTTAGAAAAATGCAAGAGTTTTTTTATAATATCACAAAATTTTCATAAATGAAATAATTAGATATTCAAAAGCTCTTCCTGCCCAACAAGAGAGTATCCGTTTTCAGTCAATGTTTTAACAGCAAGGTCATTGTTATCTACTCTGAGAATCAAGAATGCTGTACCTTCGTCTTCTTTTATAAAAGCAGCATACATATATTCAACGCTTACATTTCCCTTATAAAGGACTTCCATTGCATCAGCAAGTCCGCCTGGTTTATTCTGAATCTTAATAGCAAGCACATTAGTTATTGTTACCGAGCATCCATTTTCCTTTAACACATCAAGGGCTTTTTCGCTATCATTCATTATGAGTCGAAGTATTCCGAAGTCTTTTGTATCGGCAATAGACATTGCTTTTATAGAAAGATTATTATCTCCCAAAAGCCTTGTTACTGCGGACAATCTTCCTGCACGGTTTTCCACAAACACTGATAACTGTTTTACTGTCATAAAAAGACCTCCTTTTCAATGTAAATCAAATTTAAATTAAACTAATTTTCTTTTGTCAATTACTCGTACAGCTTTACCCTCTGAACGTGGAATCGACTTAGGCTCTACCAATCTGATTTTAGCTTTGATTCCAAGAATGTTATGTATATCCTCTGAAATTTTCTTTTCAAGGTCCTCAATAGATTTTATAGTATCCGAGAACATATCCTCCGAAAGCTCTACTCTTATTTCAAATGTATCTGCATTATTAACACGGTCAACAATAATCTGATAGTTTGGAGTTGCCTTGCTAACTTTCAAAAGCACAGATTCAATCTGTGATGGGAATACATTTACACCCTTAATTATAAGCATATCGTCACTTCTGCCCATAGGCTTTGTCATTTTAATAAGAGTTCTTCCACATGAGCATTTTTCTCTTGAAAGTATGCAGATATCTCTTGTTCTGTATCTTAGTAATGGAAAAGCTTCTTTAGTAATACTTGTGAAAACAAGTTCTCCTTTTGAACCTTCCGGAAGCACTTCGCCAGTATCAGGATCAATAATCTCTGCTATAAAATGATCTTCATTAATGTGCATACCGGTCTGTTCGCTGCATTCAAACGAAACGCCTGGACCGCTTGTTTCTGTAAGACCGTATATATCATAGGCCTTAATGCCCAAAAGTTTTTCGATCTCATGACGCATTTCTTCAGTCCAAGGTTCAGCACCGAAAATACCTGCTTTTAACTTAATATCATCAGGACCATAGCCCATTTCATGAAGTGTTTCTCCGATATATGCTGCATATGATGGCGTACAGCAAAGAATGGTAGATTCCAAATCTCTCATGAACTGAATTTGTCTTTCTGTATTACCGGAAGACATAGGTAGTGTAAGACAGCCTACTTTATGAGAACCGCCATTCAGTCCCGGACCACCTGTAAACAAACCGTAACCATAACACACCTGACAAACATCATCTTTTGTTCCGCCTGCTGCAACGATAGCTCTTGCACAGCAGTCCTCCCAGAGATCAATATCATGCTGAGTATAAAAAGCTACAACTCTTTTTCCTGTTGTACCGCTGGTAGACTGAATTCTTACACAATCAGAAAGGGGTTTTGCAAGCAGTCCATATGGATAAGCCTCTCGCAAATCAGCCTTAGTCAAGAAAGGCAGTTTGTGCAAATCTTCTGTACCCTTAATATCGTCTGGAGTAACGCCTTTTTCATCCATTAATTTTTTGTAATAAGCTACATTTTCATAAACATGCTTGACCTGGGCAACCAATCGCTCGTCTTGGAGCTTTTTCATCTCTTCTCTTGACATACACTCTATTGATTCGTTCCAATATCTTCCCATCGTAAAAACCTCCCTTGTAAATATGTTCTAATAAAATTCTATTGAACTTCCCTTCCGAGGGCAAATGCTTTTTTATTAAGTTCGAGAAATTTTGCTGGCACACATTCCTCTACAGCATTTTCCCAAACACTAATATCAAAAGGCATTTTTGTTGAAACAACGCCCATAAGAACAACGTTTGAAGCCTTTGCATTTCCTGCTTGTTCGGCAAGAGTCAATGCGTCGACAGCAATAACATCAATTTCTTGGGATTTAATTTTTTCAATAATATTTTCAGGATAAGCAGCTGCACCTGTAATAACAGGCATAGGATCAATTTGTTGTGTTGAAGTTACCAGATGTCCGCCTTTTTTCAGATATGGCAGCCATCTTGCTGATTCAAGCTGCTCAAAACTGATAATAATATCAGCCTCACCCTTTGTTACAACAGGAGAATAAACCTTATCGCCATATTTAACATATGTAACAACCGAACCTCCACGCTGGCTCATTCCATGAACTTCTGATACTTTTACATCATATCCCTGATGTAAAAGTACATTTCCTATAAGTCTCGACGCAAGCAGAGAGCCTTGTCCGCCAACGCCAACTATCATAATTGATTTTGTTTCCATTTATTTCACCTCATACTATTAATACATTAATACCCAACAATAGTTCCGGTTTTTTTTCTCATATCAAACAGCATTTCAATAAACCCCTTATGATAAGGAATAAAACTACCGTCATCTATCATTGAAAGGATAGTTTTTTTATCTGCCCACATTACCTTTTCGACTTCTTCAGGTTGGGTAATAAAAAAGCTTTCATTTTCGTTTATCTCAATTAAATAATAATCGTCAAAACCATTTGTAAAAATGATGCAAGCAAAAGGTCTTTCGTTACTTAAATCAACATCAACGCCAATCTCCTCTTTGACCTCACGTTGTGCAGCAACCACACTGCTTTCGCCTGCCTGCACACCTCCTCCGACAGATACATCCCATTTCCCGGACCAGCCTTTTTTAAACGGCTGCCTTTTCTGAATGAGCATTTCATTATTTGAATTAAAAACACAAATATGAACTACAAGTCTATATTCGCCATCGCTCAACTCACCACCACGAGCGATAGTTTTATCTGTAAGTTTTTTATCTTTATCATAAATGTCTATGTATTCCATTATTATTCCTCTATTGCATTCAGCCTGCACATTTCTGTACATATTCCGCAGCCAACGCACTGGGTATGGTCAATTACGCACTT
>CAMWVM010000219.1 GCA_947177715.1 uncultured Ruminococcus sp. | reverse complement strand
AAGTTGTCCGCCGCCACAGCTATCCAAAAGGATAGGTTGGAAACTGGGGGACATAAGTCGTTGTTATATCATTAAAAAATATATGTTTACAGTAATATTTATTCCTCTGTCAGCTTTTTTAGTTGTTCTGCAAATAAAATAAACTGCTCCATTGACAACTGTTCAGGTCTTACCGTCAAAGGCAAACCTGCTTTTTCTGCCGCTGATGAAACGATGATTTTTTCAAAGCCCATAGACGATGAAACAGAATTTACAAGTGTCTTCCTGCGTTGTGAAAACGCTGCCCTGACAACCTTGAAAAAGTATGCTTCATCGCTTACTCCCTCAGGAGTGTTTTCTTTTATGTCAAACCTGACTACACAGCTGTCAACATTAGGTGAAGGCATAAAACTTCCCCTTGAAACATTGAACAGCATTTTCGGCTCTGAAAAATAATTTACCGCAACCGTAACAGCACCCATATCTCGAGTACCCATTTTCGCACAAAGCCTTACTCCCGCCTCTTTTTGTACCATAACCGTAATTGATTTTATAGGAAGCCTTTTTTCAAGAAGCATCATAATGATCGGTGAGGTTATGTAGTAAGGAAGATTGGCGCATACCGCAACGCCCAACCCATTAAATTCTTCAGAAATCAGCTTGTGCAAATCAACATTCATAACATCATCGTTAATAATTTTTATGTTGTTATATTCACCTAAGGTTTCTTCCAGCACGGGCAATAGGCGTTCGTCAATTTCGATGGCAACTACCTTTTCTGCACGTTTTGCCAGCTCGCTGGTAAGAACGCCGATTCCCGTACCGATTTCAATAATTCCAAATCCTTCTCCAGCATTCCCCATCTCCGCAATTCTGGGACAAACAGACGGATTTATTAAAAAATTCTGACCCAAAGATTTAGAAAACGAAAAATTGTGACGTTCCAAAACGTCTTTTATTACTCCGATATTTGAAAGATTGTCCATCTTGACGCCTCCATAAATTAATTATTTTAATTTTATCATACCCCAAAAATCCTGTCAATAAAACTGGCGTAAAATTAAAGTCCCGGCAAGGTGTAATTTTGAATTTACGAGGTAAAATAATTATATATTCCATTAGAATATATGATTAAAAACCAATGAAAGGATTGTAAAAAATGGACCAGAGAAATTTTTCAAACGGACAGGATATCCCGTTGGGTCTTGGAATGGCAATGGCTCAGAATCCAAAAGCTATGGAGTATTTCGCAAAGCTTGATTCATCAGGAAAACAACAGATCATAAACGCAACACATAATATCCATTCAAAATCTCAAATGAACGAGTTTGTGAACAATATTGCTAATTTTAAGGATACAGCAATCACCGACAGTCCCGAAGATCCATATAACGGAATTTATTTATAGACATTATTCACAATTAATTAAATATTAATTGATATAAATTTTATAGAATATAGTGTTGAAATTTCCGATCTAATATTGTACAATATTAATATAAGGCGTGTTCAAAATAATATGCCTATTTTGTGAGTGCATAATATGGAATGGTGCGGATGTTTTCCGTTGCTTTCCCCTCATCATCGGAGGATTAATATGAGAATTTCCGAACAAAGACCTCTTGTGTGTTTCTCAAATATTTTTTTCAGTTTTAAGGATATATCCTCAGTTTCAGGATGTGCCCTTGGTTTTTTGCACTCTAATCACAGTTTAATGCCAATTTTATAAACTGCAACGCAATAGTTGCAGTTTTTTTATTTAAATATTAAGCATTGAGTAGGAGGAATTATATAATGAAAAAAGTAGCAGTTATTATGGGCTCTGACAGTGATTTTCCTGTAGTAAAATCTGCATTAAGTGAGCTTAAAAATTACGGCGTTCCATTTGAATGTGTTGTAATGTCCGCTCACAGAACACCAGAGCTTGCTTCACAGTTTGCTTCAAATGCTAAAGCTAATGGCTTCGGCGTAATTATCTGTGCCGCTGGAATGGCAGCACACCTTGCAGGTGTAGTAGCAGGACATACAACTTTGCCGGTTATCGGAATTCCAATCAAATCAACCTTTGACGGACTTGACGCACTTCTTGCTACAGTCCAGATGCCTTCAGGAATTCCTGTGGCTACCGTAGCAGTAAACGGAGCTAAAAATGCGGCACTGCTTGCAATACAAATGCTTGCACTTTCTGATGAAACATTGGCTCAAAAACTTGAGCAGGCAAAGCAGGATATGATTGACGGTGTTATGGCTAAAAACGAAAAGCTTCAGGAAGCTTTGAAGGAACTTTAATCTAAGTTAATTATTAAAAATTATAAATTTTAGGAGGATAAAAACAATGAGTAATATTGAAAAGAAAGAACAGCTTTATGAGGGAAAAGCAAAGAAAGTATATGCAACAAACGATCCTGACCTTGTAATCGTTGACTATAAGGACGATGCCACAGCTTTCAACGGCGAGAAAAAAGGTACTATATCAGGTAAGGGCGTAATCAATAACAGAATGACAAACTTTATGTTTAAGCTGTTGGAAAAAGAAGGCGTTCCTACTCACCTCGTTGAAGAAATCAGCGATAGAGAAACTATTGTTAAAAAAGTAGAAATCGTACCTCTCGAAGTAATCATTAGAAACGTTGCAGCAGGCAGTTTTTCAAAGAAATTAGGTATTGCCGAGGGTACAACTCTGAAACAGCCAACTCTCGAATTCAGCTATAAAAACGACGACCTGGGCGACCCATTTATCAATGATTATTATGCACTTGGCTTAGGTCTTGCTACGCAGGAAGAAATCGACGCTATTTCAAAATATGCATTTATGGTAAACAACTTTATGGTTAAGTTCTTTAAAGAAAAGAATGTTGACCTTATTGACTTTAAAATTGAGTTCGGAAGAACATCAGACGGAACAATCATTTTGGCTGATGAAATCTCACCTGACACATGCCGTTTCTGGGATTCAACAACTCATGAAAAGCTTGATAAGGATAGATTCCGCAGAGATATGGGCGGCGTAGAAGAAGCTTATCAAGAAATGATGAAAAGATTGGGCATAGATAAGTAATATCAAATTAGTTTCAGAATAAACCTGCTATTTAAATTTAATACAATCGAAACTGGAGGTCTTGCTAATGTTAGACAGCATCCACGAAGAATGCGGCGTCTTCGGAATTTATTCCAATAAAACCGAGGATGTGGCTTCCCAAACATATGTAGCGCTCTATGCCTTGCAACACCGTGGACAGGAAAGCTGCGGAATAGTTGTAAACGATGACGGAGTTTTAAATCACCATAAAAACCTTGGTCTGGTGAACCAGGTCTTTGATAAAGAAACCTTGGAAAAACTGGGCAATGGAAATATCTCAATAGGCCATGTCAGATATTCCACTACAGGAAACAGTAATGC
>CAMWVM010000218.1 GCA_947177715.1 uncultured Ruminococcus sp. | reverse complement strand
GGAGGTGCAGAGAAAATGGCAAAAATCAATGAAACTTATGAAGCTATGGTAATCTTCAGCTGCAAAGCAGGAGAAGAGGCTGTACAGGCTCTTACTGCTAAGTTCAACGAGATGATCGAAGCTAACGCAACAGACGTTGAAATGAACGACTGGGGCAAGCGTAAATTGGCTTATGCTATTAATTATGAAACAGAAGGTAATTATGTATTGTGGAACTTTACTTCCGCTACAAATTTCCCTGCTGAGCTTGAGCGTGTTCTCAAGATTACAGACGGAGTTCTTCGTTTCTTAGTTACAGTTAAGTAAGACAATTTAAAGAGAGGGAAAAGTTATGCTTAATAAGGTTATTTTAATGGGCAGAATCACTCAGGATCTTGAAGTAAAGCAGACACCGAGCGGTGTTTCGGTGCTTTCATTCACTGTAGCAGTACAGAGAAGCTTTGCAAGACAGGGTGAGGAAAGACAGACTGATTTTATAAACTGTGTTGCATGGCGTCAGCAGGCTGAATTTATCGGTAGGTATTTCCGCAAGGGCAGAATGATTGCTATTGAGGGGAATCTCAGAACGAGGACATATGACGACAAAAACGGTACAAAACATTATGTTACCGAGGTTTATGTTGACAATGTTTCTTTCACCGGTGAAAAGGCTGATAGCGGTTATCAGCAGAATGATTATAATAATGGTTATCAGAACAATAACTATAATCAGGCAGCTCCTCAGAATAACTATAGCAATGCATCGTCAAACAATGATTTGTCCATAGGAGATATGGCAGATTTTGAGGTGCTGAGCGATGACGGAGTACCATTCTAATTAATCATCATGTTGAGTAAGGAGGATTAATCTCATGGAAAGAGAGAGAAATAGCAGACCTGGAAAAAGAGGTCGTAAAAAGGTTTGTATGTTCTGTGTTGACAGAGCTGAAAAAATCGATTATAAAGATATCGCTAAGCTTAGAAAATGCATGACAGAGAGATCTAAGATTCTTCCACGTCGTGTAACAGGTACATGTGCTTATCATCAGAGAGAACTGACAAGTGCTATTAAGAGGGCACGTCACGTTGCTTTGATTCCATATGTTTCAGACTAATTGAAAACAAAATGCAGAGATATCCTTAATCGGATATCTCTTTATTTTTAACCTTTTTTATTCAACTTTAAAGCCATTAATTAACCTTCTGCGAAGGGTTGCAATGTTAATTAAAATATGATATTATAATTAAACAGCGATATTTGACAACAAGTTTTATATAGATAAAATCCAGAAAGGAGATAGGCTTCTTTTTGAAGCTATATGTGTAGAAATGAGCGATAAGATTGTTATTAAAGAAAATAAAAATATGATAATACCTTTTGTACCTACAAGGGAGCTTGTGGTTTTCCCGGGAATGGTTGTTCATTTTGATGTGGGCAGGGAAATGTCTATAAAAAGCATTAAAGCTGCACTTAATGGTGATGGATACGTTTTTCTTGCGGCTCAGAAGGATCTTGGCATTGAAAAGCCTACAAAACAAGATATATATAAGGTTGGTACTGTGGCTAAGGTTCAACAGATCATTAAAAGTCCTAACGGAATATACAGATGTCTTGTTGAGGGTATTCACAAGGGAAGACTTATAGATTTTTACATTCATGACGACTGTTATGAAGCTGAAGTAAAAAAAGCTGCCAACTATTCAAGAGAAAAGCTTGATGAAAATGAAGTTATTGCTATCTGCCGTGAAATCAAGGATATTTTCGGGGAGTATGCAAGGATTGTACCCAGAATGCCTAATGAACTTTATAATCAGGTAGTTTCGGCAAATGATCCTAAGATTTTATTTGAGGCCATTGCATTTAATATAACTTTGCCTTTTGATGACAAACAGGCTTTACTTGAGGGGGCATCAGCAGGAGAAAAACTGGCGATTATGCTTTCGATTCTTTCGAGGGAAATTGATGTTATTACTCTTGAACAACAGATACACGAACAGGTTCGCTCAGCTATTGAGGATAACCAGCGTGAATTTTACCTAAGGGAACAGATTAAGGCTCTTCAGAATGAACTTGGTTCTATATCGGGTGATGATGTTTCTGATGAAAACGAAATCCAGAATTATTATGAAAAAATAAAGGCTTCAGGAGCGAGTGAAGAGGTTACAGACAAGTTGAAGGCTGAAGTTAAGCGTCTTTCAAGAATGTCAATGAACTCACAGGAAGCAGTTGTTATCAGGAATTATCTTGATACCTGTTTGGCTTTGCCTTGGAACGTTTATACAAAAGACAGGACTGACATAAAGAAAGCAGAACAAATTCTTGATAAAGACCATTACGGAATGAAAAGAGTAAAGGAAAGAATTATTGAAAATCTTGCAGTACGTTGTCTTACTCCTGAAATAAAGGGACAGATTCTTTGTCTTTATGGACCTCCGGGAGTTGGTAAAACTTCAATAGGAAAGTCTATTGCAAAGGCTTTGAACCGCAAATATGTTAGGGTATCTCTTGGCGGTGTTAAAGACGAAAGTGACATCAGGGGACACAGAAAGACTTATGTTGGAGCGATGGAGGGCAGAATTATCAGTGCAATCAAGCAGGCTGGAGTTAAGAACCCTGTCATTCTCCTTGATGAAATTGACAAGATGAGCAATGATTTCAGAGGAGATCCTTCATCGGCTATGCTTGAGGTTTTGGACGCAGAGCAGAATTCGTCATTCAGAGATCATTACATAGAACTGCCTTTTGATTTAAGTGATGTTTTATTTGTGACTACGGCTAACAGCTTGGACACTATACAGCCGCCGCTTCTTGATCGTATGGAAGTGATTGAGCTTTCCAGTTATACTCGTGAAGAGAAGTTCAACATAGCTAAGCTTCATCTTATCCCTAAGCAGATTAAGAAAAACGGCTTGAAGGCTTCTCAGATGAGAATCACTAATGATGGAATTTATGCACTTATTGACGGATATACCCGTGAAGCCGGAGTGAGAAAGCTTGAGAGAGCTATTGGATCGCTTTGCAGAAAAGCGGCAAAGGAGATAGTTGAAAACGGTGCAGCAAAGGTTGTTTTCAAAGACAGCAACATTGAAAAGTATTTAGGACACAAAAAATATCTCCCCGATCTTGCAGCACAGGAAGACCAAATTGGTGCTGTAAACGGTATGGCATGGACTTCTGTTGGAGGAGTGCTTATGCCGCTTGAAGTGCTTGTGCTTGACGGAAAGGGCAAGATTGAACTTACCGGTTCATTAGGCGATGTGATGAAAGAGTCAGCTAAAATTGCGGTAAGCTATTGCAGGAGTGTTGCTGAAAAATACGGTATTGAATCTGATTTTTATGAGAAAAAAGATTTGCACATTCATGCGCCTGAGGGAGCTGTTCCAAAAGACGGTCCGTCAGCGGGTGTTAC
>CAMWVM010000217.1 GCA_947177715.1 uncultured Ruminococcus sp. | reverse complement strand
GGCTGTGCCCTTATTGGTGGTGAAACAGCAGAAATGCCCGGATTCTATCCAGTTGATGAATACGACCTTGCCGGTTTCTCAGTAGGCGTTGTTGACAAAGATAAGATTTTAAAGCCTGACACACAAAAGGCTGGAGATGTGATGATTGCAATCAAGTCAAGCGGTGTACATTCAAACGGATTCTCACTTGTAAGAAAAGTGTTTACTGTGAACGAAGCTAATCTTGCAAGACATTATTCCGATTTGGGTACAACTCTCGGAAATGTGCTTCTTACACCAACAAAAATTTATGTAAAAGCTATAATGAGCCTTCTTGATGCTGTGAATGTAAAGGCTATTTCACATATCACAGGCGGCGGATTCTATGAGAATATTCCAAGATCTCTTCCAAAGGGACTTGCTGCTAAAATTGAACGCAGTGCAGTTCAGGTTCTGCCTATTTTTGATGTTATTGCAAAAACAGGCAATATTCCTGAAAGAGATATGTTTAACACATTCAACATGGGCGTTGGTATGACCGTTGTTGTTGACAAGAATGATGCAGACAAGGCTGTTGCGGCAATCAATGCAGCAGGCGAAGAAGCATATGTTCTTGGTGAACTTGTTGAATCTGATCTTGGTGTAATAATCTGTTAATCTTAGTGCAGACAGAGCAAATTACGTTATTGGTTTATGAAAATGACAAGCTTTGTCCTCGCTGTAGAGAGATAGATTAATTGTGCATTATGCATTGTAAACTGTGAATTGATTTTAAACTTATGTGCGGACATCTTTTGATGTCTGCATTCTGTATATTGAAAACGAGGCGAACAACCATGAAAAATATATGCGTTCTGGTTTCCGGTGGAGGAACTAATCTTCAGGCACTAATCGACGCTGAAAAAAGCGGTATAATTAAGGACGGAAAAATCACTTGCGTAATTTCCTCAAAAGAGGGTGTTTACGCTCTTGAAAGAGCTGAGCAAAACAAAATTTCCACCAGAGTAATTCCAAGAAAAGAATATGCCGATGTTGCTGCATATACCAAAGCTGTAACTGACGCTCTTATTGAAGAAAAAGCTGACCTTGTGGTTTATGCAGGCTTTATGACTATTCTTGATGAACAGATTGTCAAAGCTTTTCCTTATAGAATGATGAACGTCCACCCTGCTCTTATTCCAAGCTTCTGCGGAAAAGGTTTTTATGGACTTCATGTTCACGAAGCTGTGTTGGCAAGCGGAGTTAAACTAACAGGAGCAACTGTACACTTTGTAACCGAAGTATGCGACGGCGGTCCTATAATCATGCAAAAGTCTGTTGCTGTGGAAAACGGAGATACACCTGAAACTTTACAGAGAAGAGTAATGGAGCAGGCTGAATGGAAGATACTCCCCGAAGCTGTTTCTCTGTTTTGTCAGGACAGAATTTCTATTGTGGACGGCAAGGCTTATGTTGATTTGGAGGAAGATCAATAATAAATTAAATATAGAAAATTTGACAGGAGGTAAAATATGAAAACATTAAACATTTATGACGAATTAAAAAGCAATGCTTATCCCGGAAGAGGTATCGTTATCGGTAAATCCCAGGATGGAAAAAACGCAGTAACTGCATATTTTATAATGGGCAGAAGCGTAAACTCAAGAAACAGAGTTTTCACTGAAACTTCTGACGGTATTAAAACTGAAGCTGCCGACCCAAGCAAGCTGACCGATCCTCATTTGATAATCTACTCCCCTGTTCGTGTGCTGGGCAATAAAACTATTGTTACCAACGGCGATCAAACAGACACGATTTATGAGCTTATGGACAAACAACAGACCTTTGAACAGGCTCTCCGCACCCGTGAATATGAGGACGACGCACCAAACTATACTCCTCGTATTTCAGGTATAATGCATATCGAAGACGGCAATTATAACTATGCAATGAGCATTCTCAAATCCGCAGACGGCAACCCCGACTGCTGTGAAAGATTTACTTTTACATATACAAATCCTCTTAACGGCACAGGTCATTTTATTCATACATATATGGGCGACGGCAATCCTCTTCCAAGCTTTGAGGGAGAGCCTAAAAAAGTTGAAATCCCAAACGATATTGAAGAATTTACAGCTAAGCTTTGGGAGAATCTTAACGAAGACAACAAGGTTTCACTTTTTGTAAGATATATTGATATCCAAACAGGTAAGACCGAAACTAAAGTTGTAAATAAATATACAAAATAAAGTGATACTAAATTGTAAGGAAGGTATTTTATGCATGGTCCTAACCCCGACGCAGTTTATCCCAATGAAAATATCAAGAGCGTGTGCTTTATAAAAAATACAATTACACGCCCTAATATCATTGTAGGTGATTACACCTATTACAGTGATTACGAAAATCCCGAAAAATTTGAAAACAGAGTAACACATCATTATGAATTTAATGGAGATAAACTCATTATAGGAAAATTTTGTCAGATAGCTTCAGGAATAGAATTTGTGATGAATGGTGCTAATCATTGTATGAATAGAATAACAACATATCCTTTTAACATAATGGGAAATGATTGGGAGAAAACTACACCTACAATGGAAGATTTGCCTCTAAAAGGAGATACCATAATAGGAAATGATGTATGGATAGGACAGAATGTAACAGTAATGCCAGGAGTTCATATTGGAGATGGTGCAATAATAGGTGCAAATTCTGTTGTTGCCAAGGATATTCCACCATACCATATAGCAGTTGGAAACCCTTGTAAAGTAATAAAGAAAAGATTTGATGATAAGCTTATTGAATATTTAGAACAAATACAATGGTGGAATTGGAGTGATGAAAAAATATTCAATAATCTTGAAATTCTCTGCAGCGGAGATTTGACACTAATCAGAAACATAAAATAATTAATACTGGAGGAAAAAATCATGGCAAACTACAGTAGATGCGGAATTGACTGCAATAATTGCAAATACAAAACCGAAATGAACTGTGCAGGCTGTAAAGAAATACAAGGAAATGTCTTTTGGGGCAAATGTGACTTATATGCTTGCATTGAAAAGAAAAATATTGAACATTGCGGAAAATGCAACAGTTTTCCTTGTAAAATGATAAAAGAATGGGCGTCAAAAGAAAACCCTGAAAGAATCAAAAATTTATATAGTATAAAATAATTAGGAGGAAAAAATCATGGCAAGTGAAATGCTTTTAAAATACGGCTGTAACCCTAATCAAAAGCCGTCAAGAGTTTTTATGGAGGACAACAAAGACCTGCCTATCACAGTTTTAAACGGCAAACCTGGATATATCAATCTATTGGATGCATTTAACGGCTGGCAGCTGGTAAGAGAACTGAAAAAAGCAACAGGAATGCCTGCGGCAACATCTTTTAAGCACGTGTCCCCTGCCTATCACAGTTTTAAACGGCAAACCTGGAT
>CAMWVM010000216.1 GCA_947177715.1 uncultured Ruminococcus sp. | reverse complement strand
TAAGGGGCTAACGCCCAGTCGTTTATTGAATGACGGGGCGATGCCCCTTATTGAAAGTATACCAAAAAATCTAAAAAGAAATGCATCCCTTTTGTTAGAATAAGCGATATAACAAAAATATCCAAAGTTCTAACAAAAGGGACATTCTTTTTTGAAGAAGTTGTAAAATTGTCGAATTTAGCGCTCTCGTATCGAGAGTGCTAAATTTTATTGTTCGGTCACAAAATATTCACATACTCATCATAAACAAGATCCATACTATAATCAGTTCCAAAGGAAAGGAACAAAAAAGAGAAAGGCGGGCAACCTGCAATGTGTTGTATTTTGATGCGTCCGGCAATAATAAAAACCGAGCGCAGAACAAAACGGATGTAAAACTATAAAATTTTTTTCGGGAGGTATTATTATGTTTGAACTCAGACCAATTAAAAGAAATCACAATCATGTAACAGCATATAACCCTTTCAAAGATATGGAAGAGTTCGAGAAAAGATTTTTCGGAAATCCGTTGGGATTCTTCGGTGGCAGCTCTTTTACAGAATTTAAGACGGATATAAAGGACGAGGGCGGCAATTATTTGCTTGAAGCTGATCTGCCTGGCTTCGACAAAAAGGACATTAATATTGACATAAACGGCGACATGCTAACTATTTCAGCCGAGCGTCATTCAGAGCATGAAGAAAAGGACAAGCAAGGGAAATATGTACGCTGTGAGCGTTCATATGGTTCATATTCCAGAAGCTTTGATATCTCTGAGGTTAGTGCAGAAGGTATTAAAGCTAAATACGACAACGGAGTCTTAAAGCTGACGCTGCCGAAGAAAGAAATTTCCAAGCCGCAAACAAAATCTCTTGAAATTGAATAACATGATAACGACCCCACTGCGGTTTAGTTTGCAGTAAACTCTATATTGCCTATAATTATTTAAGGGACGCCCTGTAAAACAGGGCGTCCCTTCTTGCCAAATAGTCCACAAGGCTGTTTGTTTCCCACCGTAAGCAGGATTTCATCTCCTTGCGGAGCACATTGAAAATGGGGATTGTTCATCAACTTTTAATATTCAGCAACGTAGAACTTATTTAACTCTTACACACTGTGATTAATTCACAGTGTGATTTGTATATTTTTTGTTATCCTAAAACAACCGTAATATTAGTCTCCTCTGTCATCTTGCATTCGCAGACAAAGTTGCCGTCAACAGCCTCGCCGTTTACAGTAACGGACTTAACGCCGC
The DNA here is from genome assembly GCA_947177715.1 of uncultured Ruminococcus sp. Classification (GTDB taxonomy): domain Bacteria; phylum Bacillota; class Clostridia; order Oscillospirales; family Ruminococcaceae; genus FB2012. The sequence goes on along the minus strand of CAMWVM010000216.1, from coordinate 2,196 downwards.
TCTGTACATGGTCAGGGTTCTGAATGTCAATTGACAAATGCTTTCCACGGAAGTTCTTTTCGATCTTAAATCCGTCCCAGCTTGCAGGAATTGCAGGATCAATTACAAGTCCCTCAGCGTTTGGTCGCATTCCGCAGATACCCTCAACACAACCTACCATTACTGTAGAACCTGTTCCTGTCAGCCAGTGAACGTGTGAACGTCCTGCGAATGGTGAACGTGTTGACTCGGTGAACTGACCGTGTACATATGGCTCAAGCACTCTGATTTCTGCTTTGTCGTTAAGTGAAGCAGGTGATGATTCCATGAAGTATTCAAAGGCTCTGTCGCCGTGTCCGAGAAGTGATTCAGCAAGGATTGCCCATCCCTGTGTCTGTGAGAAGATACCACCGTTTTCCTTAGTATCAGGATTGAAGATGTGCATAAGTGCACCGTCAAAGTGATGATCAACATAAGGCGGCTCAAGAATCTTAACACCATATGGTGTGTTGAGTATCTCATGTACCTTTTCCATTGAGGTTTCAGCCTGTTCCTTGCTTGCAAAGCCCGAAATAACAGCCCATCCCTGTGTCTGTGAGAAGATACCACCGTTTTCCTTAGTATCAGGATTGAAGATGTGCATAAGTGCACCGTCAAAGTGATGATCAACATAAGGCGGCTCAAGAATCTTAACACCATATGGTGTGTTGAGTATCTCATGTACCTTTTCCATTGAGGTTTCAGCCTGTTCCTTGCTTGCAAAGCCCGAAATAACAGCCCAAGTCTGAGGATTAAGCCACATGCTTGCTTCCTTATCATCTCTTGCACCGACAACTACACCGTCCTCACGGATTCCACGGATAAATCTGTCCTCGTTCCAGCACTTTTCAAGTGATTCGCCAAGCTCAGCCTGTACCTTTTCAATATATTTTACATACTCTGTATCATTCTTCTCTTCTGCCATTTCCTTAATTATAGTCATAGCATAATAAAGCTGGAATGCAACAAATGTTGATTCGCCCTTAGCACCCATTCTCAGACAGTCGTTCCAGTCAGCATGAAGACCGGCAGGCATAGCGTTTGCGCCCAGTCTTTCCATTGAGAATCTGATTGCATTTTTCAAGTGATTATAAACAGTATCCTCGCCGCCGTTAGCGTATACGATCACCTCATCAAGGAATGCTTTATTTCCGCTTTCACCGATATATTTTACTATAGTCGGGAACAGCCAAAGAGCGTCGTCTGCACGATATGACGGATGTCCTGTTTCCTTAGCATAATCTGAGTTAGGATTATTTTCATCAGGACAATTTTCATGACCGGCATTATGGTCGAATTTAACCAATGGCAGACCGCCGCCGTTGTCAACCTGTGCAGAAATCATAAAGCGGATTTTTTCTGCTGCAAGCTCTGGATTAATATGAATGATGCCCTGAATATCCTGTACAGTATCACGATAGCCGTAACCGTTTCTAAGTCCGCAGTATACGAAAGAAGCAGCTCTTGACCAGATAAATGTAATAAAGCACTGATAAGCGTTCCATACGTTTACCATGTTATTGAACTCTTCTGACGGAGTTTCAACCTGGAAGTTATTAAGCTGACTATGCCAGTAATCAACAAGTTCCTTGATTTCAGCGTCACACTTACCTGCCTGCTCATATTCTTTCATAATTGCTGAAGCTTCGGCATTATTTCTCTGACCGAGGATATATATAACTTCTACAGTTTCTCCAGCTTTGAGTTCAACATCGCTCTGAAGTGCTCCGCAGCTGTTAGCGTTATAGCTAAGCACGTTATCGCACTTACCTGACTCAACAGCAATAGGATTTCCGTAAGTTCTGTAAGGCCCGATAAAGTTATCAAGATTTCCGTTATATGCACTTACAGGAGCGCCAACAACACCAAAAAATCTTTCTCTGTGGTTTGAACCTGTTTCATCCTTGCACTGGTTCTCATTGATGTGCTGAACGATCTTATCGCCCTCAAATGTGGTTCTTGCAATAAACAATGTATACTGAAGGTTGATTTGATCCTGCTCATAGTTATTTTCATTTGTAAATTCAGCAAAACCGTAAAGTGAAAGCTTTCTGTCTGCGTCAGAATTATTTGTTATTTTTGCTCTCCAAACCTCATAAGTCTTGTTGAGAGGAACATAATATGTTACCTCAGAATGAATATCAGCATAGTCAGCTAACATTGTGGTATAAGCTGTAC
>CAMWVM010000215.1 GCA_947177715.1 uncultured Ruminococcus sp. | reverse complement strand
GTGCAAAGCCCGAGGACGTTTTGCAGGACGAGGAGGGCTTGTACACTATGCGTGTTCTTGGCAGAAATATGGCATATATGCTTAAATGCTTTGAGGCAGGCAGAAATTCAGGAGTTGAATTGCCAGAACCCGAGCCTCCGATATTCACTAATTTTGTGAGATGATTTTATGCAGAAGAAAACTATAATAAAAATTATTGTTGACGTCCTGATGACCGTCGCTATGCCGCTGCTAATGGCGTATATGCTCATTGGAGCAGAGCTTCACGAATGGATAGGCGCAGGAATTTTCCTGCTGTTTATTCTGCACCACATACTGAATTACAAGTGGATATCCTCGCTGTTCAAGGGCAAATATACATCCGTCCGAGTTGTAAATACCACAGTAAACATACTGGTGTTGGCTTGTATGACAGGACTTATGTATAGCGGGATTGTGATGTCCCGCTATGTGTTCTCATTCTTGCCGATCGAGAGTGGTGCGGCTTTTGCCAGAAAAATACACATGTTGTGTTCATACTGGGGATTTGCACTGATGTCTATACACCTCGGTATGCATTGGAATTTCATAATGGGCATGGTTAGAAAAATGACAAAAGTGAAAAAGTCAAATATCCGCAGTATTGTTCTTAAAATCCTTGCCGCCGTTGTTGCAGGTTACGGAATTTACGCATTTATCAAGCGTGGGATTATCGATTATATGCTCTTAAAAATACAATTTGTCTTTTTCAACATGAGCGAATCTCTGCTGATTTTCCTAATTGACTATGCAGCGATAATGGGACTTTTGGCAGTAATTGGACATTATCTTCTTGCAACTGTCCGTAAAATCTCATTAGAGAAAAATAAGGGTGAATGATATGAGAAAAACAGTTTTTTCCTCTGCACTTGCGGCAGTAATTCTTTTTACCTCCTGCGGCAAATTCGGCAACAGTAATTCCGCAGACGATGTTAAAAATTCCAAATCAATCTTCGCAATGGACACATATATTACCGTTACATCATATGGCGAAGATACCGACAAAGCCCTGCAAGCCGCAGAGGATAAAATTACTTCTCTTGAAAAGCTGTGGTCTGTCACAGACGAAACCAGCGAGATTTATGCCATAAATCACAGCGGCGGACAGTCTGTCAAGGTAAGTCCCGAAACGGCGGACCTACTATATTTTGCGCTTGATATGAACAAGCGTACAAACGGAGCTTTCGACATTTCGCTGTATCCTGTCTTGACAGCTTGGGGATTTACAACCGACGAATACCGTGTTCCAGGCGATAAGGAAATTGCCGATTTGCTCGAAAGTGCAGGCGTTGAAAAAATAAGTCTTAATAATCAGACTGTGCAAATTCCAACTGATATGCAGATAGATTTAGGTGCAATCGGAAAGGGTTATGCCGGCGATTTGATTGCAAAAGAACTAAGATCAAACGGTGTCAAATCCGCTTTGATTGACCTGGGCGGCAACATTCAGACTGTTGGAACTAAGCCAGACAAAGAGAAATGGAAAGTCGGGATACGCAGTCCTTTCGGAGAGGGCAATTTTGCAACGCTTGAGATCGGAGAATGTGCAATCGTTACATCAGGCGGCTATGAGCGATATTTTGTAGAGGACGGAGTGACCTATTGGCATATTTTAGACCCGAAAACAGGCAAGCCTGCCGACAGCGGAATTGCCTCCGTTTCGGTGATCGGTTCGGAGGGAAGAACCTGCGACGCCCTTTCAACTTCGCTGTTTGTACTTGGACTGGACAAAGCGACAGAGCTTTGGAGAGAAAGTGATGATTTTGAAATGATAATCGTTACATCTGACGGTGAAATTTACATCACAGAGGGAATTGAGGACGATTTTGAACTGAGCAATAATTTCGCTGACCCGAAAGTGAGCGTGATTTATAGATGAAAAATACAAAACTGTGGATAACGGCTGTCGTTGTGATTTTTATAGCCGCAGTAGTGTGGTGCATAATAATTCTGACCAAACCGCAGGGCAATATTGTGACGGTCACGCAGGACGGGAAAACGCTTTATACCCTTGATTTGAGTAAGGAAAAAGACCGCCGCATTAAGGTTGAATACGACGGCAGAGAAAATGTAATCGAAATAAAGGACGGCAGAATTCGCATGCTTGAGGCTAACTGTCCCGATCATACCTGCATAAATACAGGATGGCTTGAGAATGTTCCTATCGTTTGTCTGCCGAACAAGCTGGCGATCGAATTTTCAGACAAGGAAACCGATGCAATAGCGAGGTAAATCATGAACACTAAAAAACTAACGCAGTTGGGACTGCTTACGACTATCGCATTGATAATATTTATAGTGGAGCTTCGCATTCCCAACCTTGCTCCCATTCCGGGCATAAAGCTTGGACTTGCAAACATTGTGACGGTGTATGCGGTTTACCATTGTACTGCTAAGGAAACTGCGCTGATACTTTTCACCAGAATTATTCTGGGTTCGATTTTCGGCGGAAATATGCTTGCCTTGTTTTATAGTTTGGGCGGCGGAACATTATGTTTGATGGGAATGCTGTTTCTGCGTAAAGTAATTGATGAAAAGCATATATGGATTTGCAGTGTGCTTGGTGCTGTCATGCACAACATAGGTCAAATCTCTGTCGCAGTTGTTGTAATGAAAACTACTGCGGTGATTTCATATCTTCCGTTTCTGCTCATATCGGGGTGCATGGCTGGTGCGTTTACGGGATTGACAGCACAGATATTAATTTCAAGGGTAAAGTTAAAGAAATTTTAAAGGCGTCAATTAATTTGGAGGTTGAAATGAGAGAATTATACAGAAAACACAAAGCGCTGAAGATATTGACAGTATTTCTAATCGTTATCGCAGTAATTGTAATAACGACGTTTCTTTTTCTTAACTTAAATCCTGTATTCGGCGGACACGCCACAAAGGAAGAAAGATCTAATTATGCAAATAGATCCGAAATTTACGTTAATGGAAAATTCATCTACCCATCAGAATGGGAGCTTGAAGGCGTTTCGGAGAATAAAATCGTGTCGGGCAAAGAGGCAGCTCCGCAGGAGGAATTGCCGATCGCCGCTACCGATTTTGATGAAAATTCTCAAATCGACGAGGTAAATGTCACCTGGTTTGGTCACTCAAATATGCTTATTCAAATGCACGGAATGAATATTCTGATTGACCCCGTTTTCAGCGAACGAACTTCTCCCATATCATTTATCGGTCCGAAGCGTTTTAGCAAACTTCCTCTGGAAATCAAGGATTTACCTCATATAGATATAGTTGTGATTTCTCACGACCATTACGATCATCTGGATATGAATTCGATCAAAGAGCTTGATGGCAAAATAGACAAATTCATTGTGCCGCTGGGAGTGGAAAATCATCTTGAACGATGGGGAGTTTCTCCCGATAAGATCACAAATATGGCTTGGTGGGAGGAAACGGATGTTGACGGCTTAATAATAGCCTGCACTCCTGCACGG
>CAMWVM010000214.1 GCA_947177715.1 uncultured Ruminococcus sp. | reverse complement strand
CCCACTGGCACTGATGCCCTGACCATATCAGGAGCCGCTACTTCAATGTTTATGACTAAATTCTGGGGACATGGCTCAAATATCATGTGCTTTGTTGATCATAAATACCCATTAATGACAACAGGCTGGGGTGCAACTGCCGATTACATACTTCTTGAAGACGGAATGGAAATCGATTTGACAATGTATTCAAACAATGATTTCTGGATGGACGGCTATTTTGCATACCTCTCTCCGTCTGAGGAAACGATTGATGTGGGTACAACTGTTGATTTTACTACCATGCTTTCACCTGCAATGTCCTGCTTTGGATATCCGCTCCCCGATGAACCGGCTTCCGATATGTATACCGCAGTTTTCGATGAAAACTGGAACGAGATTGTTGACTTAAGCGATATTGCCGCCGAGAACGGTACGTTCTCATATACATTTGATAAAGAGGGTAAATATTATGTAATCGCCCTCGACCCCTATGCCGGCGATCCCGATAATTCAACTATCACTCCTGCAACCGCAGTGATACAGGTAGGAGAGAACGGATTGTCTTCAATAAAGGTTGACGCTAACGGAAATAAAGTCGATTTAAATGAAGATTTCAATAAAGATACTCTGGACTATACTGCTGTCGTGTCACCGTCAACGACAGAAATTACCCTTTCAGCTGAAACCTTTAATGCAGGTAGTATTGTTTCCGTAAACGGCAGTACCCAAGCTAATGAAGATGGTTCGTTTACAATCCCTATAACATCATCTATTACAAAAATTGAGATCAGCGTTACAGGAAAATCAGGTAATGTTAAAACTTATACTATTACAGTAAAAAAACCTGTTGAAATTGACGTAAGCATCAAAGCAAATCCCGAAGATGCAACAATATTTGTTACTGACAGCAATTCCAACCGCATACTTCCGGCATCAAATGGACTTTATCGCCTTGTTGAAGGTGATGAATACAGCTATATCGTTTCAAAGAACGAATATGAAACTGTCAGCGGCAGCTTTATCGCTTCTCCTGACGAACTAAATATAACTTTGAAAAAAGCAGAAGAAAATAGTGCTATTGATAAAGATATCCCATCCCACTGGCCAACATTCAGAGGAGAAGGCAATAACAACTGCGTTGTTGATTCAAAAACTCCTAAAAATGCCGATGAAGCAACTCTTTATTGGGCAGTAAAAGCAGGAAGCGGATATGGATACAGTGCAACCGGCTCTCCTATTTTTGTAGATGACAATCTTGTTTTCTGTTCAGGTACAACCATATATAAAATGAATAAATATACCGGTGAAATCCTTGATCAGGGAGAGTTGGTAACAACATCAAACTTTAATATAGTTCCTCCCCTCTATGCAAATGGCATGATATTCATTGCCCTTAAAAACGGTACTATTCAGGCTCTAAACGCCGATACTCTGGAATCTCTGTGGGTTTATAACGATTCACTTAAAGGTCAGCCCAATAGCCCTATTGTTTATAAAGACGGATACATTTATACAGGCTTCTGGAATAGTGAAACAAAGGACGCAAATTTCGTGTGCGTTTCAGTAACAGATGAAGATATAAGCAACCAAACAGAATCAAAGCTGCCAACATGGACATATAAGCAGAAAGGCGGATTCTATTGGGCAGGAGCTTATGTAAACGACAATTTCCTTCTCGTGGGAACAGATGACGGGCAAAGCGGCTATCTTTCTGATACATCATCACTGCTATCGCTTAATCCAAAAACAGGCGAACTGATTGACAAAATTGAAAACCTTAACGGCGATATCCGCTCATCAGTTGCGTATGATAAGGATACCAACAGATATTATTTCTCATCAAAGGGCGGAAGCTTCTACGGAGTTTCGGTTAACGACGATGGTACATTAAAAGACCTTAAAGAAATCACCCTTACTAATGGTTTTGAAACTGAATCAAAACCTGCTATGTGTACGTCTACTCCCGTAGTTCATAATGGAAGAGCATATATAGGCGTTTCAGGAACAGCTCAATTTTCTCCATACAGTGGACATAACATCACAGTTATCGATCTTGAAAGCTGGAAAATAGCTTATACAGCACCAACAAGAGGATATCCTCAGGTAAGCGGACTGCTCACCACTGCATATGAGGACAGCGACGGATATGCATATGTTTATTTCATTGATAACTACACTCCGGGAGAAATCAGAGTTCTTAAAGATAAACCGGGCGTTACCTCAGTAGTCGACGGAGTAACACAAACTTATATCAATAGGGGCGTTACATATACATATGAAAATTGTGCTCCCGTTTTATTCACACCATCCGGCGCTCAATCTCAGTATGCAATATGCAGTCCTATATCTGATGAAGAAGGTACGCTCTATTTCAAAAACGACTCTGCCTATATCATGGCATTGGGAAGCAAAATCCAAAGCATTGAAATTACTTCTCAGCCTGACAAAACCGTATATATTGAGGGAGAAAGCTTTAATCCTGAAGGAATGAAAGCAGTTGCTCACCTTTCAAACGGTATAGACCGTGATATTACAAAATATATTTCATTCCCAGATTCATCCTTGACGAAAGACAACACCGATGTTACAATATACTATAATCATGTTATGTATGGCGATAAGTTTGACGCCCAAAACGGTAACCAAATAGGAGTAGTTGTTGACCCTCTTGAAACATATGTTGATATTTCTGTACTTTCTGAAGAAGAATATATAATTCTGTTGGATACGATTAATTTAATTGACAATATCGGCGATGTGACTATAAACAGTGAAAGTGCAATTAATGAAGCAAGAATAGCTTATGATAAATTAAGCGATAACCTAAAAGATCTTGTTGATAACTATAATCTCCTTTTGAACGCCGAAGCTGAATTTGCAGGAATCAAAGGCGAGGTTGAAACTATAGAAAAACTTATTGAAGATATCGGCGAAGTTACCTACGACAGTAAAAATGCAGTTGAAGCTGCTCGTGCAGGATATGATGCTCTTGATGACGAGCTAAAGAAATCAGTTTCAAATTATGATAAGCTGCTTTCCGCAGAAGACGCTATCTCAGTCATTGAATCAGAAATAAAAAAAGTAGAAGAGAAGATTACCGAAATCGGCAATGTTACCCTTGAAAAGGAAGAGGCAATAAATTCAGCAAGAGAAGCCTTCAACGCTCTGCCTGAACAATCACAAAGCGGAGTAAAAAATGCAAAAGTGCTCACAAAAGCCGAGGAATCTCTTAAGAAGTTAAAGGACGGCATTGAAAACGTAATCTCCATGATTGATAATATCGGAGATGTTACTTTAACAAAAGAAACTGAAATCAACAATGCAAGAACTGCTTACAATGCTCTTAATGAAGAGCAAAAAGAGAAAATTTCAAACTATGAAACTCTTGTTAAAGCAGAAGAAAAACTTGCCGAACTTAAAGCATCAAAATCTAACGACAATAATTCATCAAAAAATACCTCTGACAGTAATGTAAATTCAAACAACAGCTCATCAGCAGCTTCCAATTACGTTACATCAGGAGGGGGCTCCCC
>CAMWVM010000213.1 GCA_947177715.1 uncultured Ruminococcus sp. | reverse complement strand
ACAGCTATCCGAAAGGATAGGTTGGAGGCTGGGGGACATAAGTCGTTGTTATAATCAATTAAAATTATACTATTCAGTGAAACATTTGTCAACTTCATATAACTATGCCCCGTTGAATTAACAAACAGTTAGAAAATTTATATTATTATCATAAATTCATCACATAATCGTTATATAATTAATTGTATGTTTAATAAGAAAGGAAAAAATCGTTATGATAAAAAAAATATCAGCATTTTTAATTGCTATGACAATTACTATTGGCTGTTTTGCGTCATGTTCAACTAAAGGTGATGACAGCTCATCAAATGATTCAGTGTCGGAAGCCTCCTCTGCATCAAATACTGATTCAACTGCTGAATCCACTATTCCAGAGGCTTCGCTTACTATTGACGGAAAAAAAGTTGACACAAAGGATTTGATTATATGCACAGTTGACGGTCACGACATTGACTTTGACACATTTAGATATTATTATTTCTATACGCTTATGAACTACACTAATACTTATGGTGTAACGTTAGAAACACTTACTGAAATTGATGACGGTTTCAATATTTTCATGAAAGATGTTGTAAACAGCATCAAGCAGGAATATGTTGCACAGCAGTTGGCTGATGAAAACGGTATCAAGCTAACCGAAGATGACAAAAAAACTATAGACTCTAACATAAAATCGACTCAGACCAATTACGAATCTGAAGAAGATTATCTTAATGCACTTAAGTCAAGCTATCTCACTGAAGATTTACTGAAAAAGATGTATGAATTATCGACTATTTATCAAAAGGTAGACAGTGAGCTGTTCTCAAACGGAGGGAAATATGCAACCTCTGAAAAGGACTTCAAGAAAATTGTACAGGACACAGATGAATACTCACGAGTAATTCATGTTCTGATTCCTTATGAATGTCAGGTAGAAATAACTGATTCTGCTGCAAAGGAAACATATGACAGCGATAATTTATCTACCAAGCTTTCTGCAAAGCAATCCGCATACAAGGCGCTTTCAGAAGATGAACAGGCTAAGGCTAAAGAAAAGGCAAAGAAACTTGCTGAAGAAGTACTTCAGAAGGCTAAAGACGGTGAGGACTTTAAGAAGCTGGTAGAGAAATACGGCTGGGATCCGGGTATGGAAAGCTCTCCAGAGGGTTACTACATCAATGAAAACACCAGCTTTGTTCAAGAATTTAAAGACACCGCTTTCAAACTGAAAGAAAATGAGATTAGTGGACTGGTTGAGAATGACAGCTATGGATGGTTTATTATCAAGCGTTTACCGGTTGACATGGATTATGTTGACGAACATCTTGAAGATATGATTAAAGCATACGACTCACCGAAAATTTCTGAATTATACAATGAAAGAACAGAAAAAATGGAAGTTGTTTATGGTGAAATTTTTGACAAGATCACTGCCGACAGCATAACCTAAATAAGCAAAACAAACACGCATTTGCCATTGCAGATGCGTGTTATTTTTTATTAAATATCGTACATTTTATCATAATAATTCTGATACTCACCCGAAATTATAGTTTCCCACCATTCTTTATTATCCAGATACCACTGAATTGTTTTATGTATGCCATCCTTAAACATTGTTTCAGGACGCCAGCCAAGTTCATTGTATATCTTAGTCGGATCTATAGCATATCTCATATCGTGACCCTTTCTGTCAGACACATATGTAATAAGACTTTCAAGCTTACCAAGTGCCTTGCAGATTATCTTTACGATATCAATATTTTTCATTTCGTTATGTCCGCCGATATTATATACTTCTCCGATTTTACCATTATGTATGATCAAATCAATCGCCTTGCAATGGTCTTCAACATAAAGCCAGTCACGGACATTTAGTCCCTCACCATATACAGGGAGCGGCTTATCATTAAGTGCATTAGCTATCATAAGCGGAATTAACTTTTCCGGGAAATGATAAGGTCCATAGTTATTTGAACATCTTGATATTGTAACAGGAAGTCCATAAGTTCTGTGATATGCCAGCACCAAAAGGTCAGCAGCAGCTTTTGAGCTGCTATAAGGTGAACTTGTATGAATAGGTGTTTCTTCTGTAAAAAACAAATCAGGTCTGTCGAGAGGTAGATCACCGTAAACCTCGTCAGTAGACACCTGATGATATCTTACTATGCCATATTTTCTGCAAGCGTTCATAAGAGTTGCTGTACCCATAATATTAGTTTGCAGGAATATGCCCGGATCCTCGATTGATCGGTCAACGTGGCTTTCAGCTGCAAAATTTACAACGATATCAGGATTTTCTTCCTCAAAAAGTTTATATACTGCTTCTCTGTCACAGATATCAGCTTTTACAAATCTAAAATTTGAATTCTCCATTACAGGAGCGAGTGTAGACAGATTACCCGCATATGTAAGCTTATCCAAACAAATTATTCTATAGTCAGGATATTTTTTTAACATATGAAATACAAAATTACTTCCTATAAATCCAGCTCCGCCGGTTATGATAATTGTCATAATTTTATTTATCATGATATTATTATCTATTTATTTAGCTCTTGCTTCTTTTAAAAACCTTACCAACAAGGTTTTTAACAAATATCATACTCATTTTAAATTCAGGTGATTTACAATACACTATTAACATAATAACGTTGGGAATAACAAGACAAATTACTAGTTTTAAAATTAAACCTATTATCCCCGAAACATGAATAAATGAACAAATAAAATACACCAAAGCACAATTAAATATAGTAACTATTAAAAAACAAGCATGTATTAAAAAGAAGTGCTTCCCTTCTTTAAAACTATGAAAAACCTCACCAAAAACAATTTTCATGTATCCAATATTATAAACAAATACAAAGCTTATAATTGTAGATATTACAACTCCATTAATTCCAATATGTCTTACCAAAAAAATGTTCGCTGATAAATTTACTATTGCGGCAATCATTGGCACAAATCGTGCACTCCACCATTTACCTGCAGATTCTTGGTATACATATAATATATCACAATTTTTATAAACATAAAACTGCAACGTAAGCAAAATTACAAAATTAAAAGGCAACAACAGCGATTTACCCATCCAAATTGTCATAAACGGCTGGAATAGAACGACCAGACATACACAGCAAATAGAAATCAGCCAAAGATACATAAAATTAAATTTACGCAAGTCTGCTGCATTCTTTTCTAATGGTTCGCTAATCAACGAATTTCCCACACTTGGCTTTATTGAATTATTTATTACAGCCAGTACCCCTACTAATGCACTAATAATACAATAATAATTATTATACATCGCTACTAATTTTAATCCAAGAAAAGTAGAAATGATTATATTATCAGATGAAGTTAATACTATCCACCCTATTTTCTGAAAGAAAAGTCCTTTAATATTCTTTTTTATTCCACCCATCATTTCTTGTGATATCTTTCCACGGCAAACATACTGTGGAAACATTTTTTTTGCCCAATACGCACAAACAAAGTTGTTAAATATCGTAAATATAGGTAAAACAATAACATAGAAATAATAATTCTTAAATACAAACAAAAGAATGATTTGCATGGCATATTGTAC
>CAMWVM010000212.1 GCA_947177715.1 uncultured Ruminococcus sp. | reverse complement strand
GGGTGTTACTATGGTGACGGCACTTGTATCGGCTTTGGGAGGAATCCCTGTTCGTTCAGATGTAGCTATGACGGGAGAGATTACTTTAAGCGGAAAGGTTCTTCCGATTGGAGGATTGCGTGAAAAGACTATGGTGGCATACAAGGCAGGTATAAAAACGGTTATTGTACCTAAGGCTAATATTGGTGACATGGACGAAATTGACGATGCTGTCAAGTTGAATTTGGAATTTGTATTTGCTGAAAAGATACAGGATGTTCTTGACGTTGCGTTGACTTGTTCGTGTAATGAAACCAGTGTGCCTATGGGTATAATGCCTAAAAGAAAAGAAACTAACACGAGAGCAAAAGCGTCACAGTAGTTGTTTTTGCTCGCTGAAAAGGATTGACAGAATGAATTTTAATAAGGCTGAATTTTACACTTCTTTCGGAAAGCTGTCACAGATGCCTCCATCGGACAGGATTGAGATTGCTTTTTCGGGGCGTTCAAATGTAGGAAAATCATCGCTTATAAACAAGATTTTTAACCGGAAATCTCTTGCTAAAGTAAGCTCTGTCCCCGGAAAAACGGTAACGATAAACTTTTTTACGCTTGAAAATATCTATATTGTAGATCTTCCGGGATACGGATATGCTAAGGTTTCAAAAAGTGAGAAAAAAGGTTGGGGCGATTTGATTGGCGGTTATCTTGAAAACCCTGAACGAGATTTGGAGCTTGTTTTTCAGCTCATAGATATGCGTCATGCCCCCACTAAAGATGATATTCAGATGATCAATTTTCTTATAGATTATGAGATACCTTTTGTAATAGTATTTACTAAGGCGGATAAGCTAAAAAAGACTGCCCGTGAGGAAAGACTGAAAGCGTTTGCAAAAGAAATACCATGCTTTGATGATATTACCTGTGTACCTTTTTCCACAGTAACAGGTGAAGGTGTTGAGGACATTCGTAGCATTATTGAGGAGATAGCCGAAAACGCTGAAATTTATGAACCGGATTCTGAAAATCACGAAAAACATGATGATTTTATATGTGGTAATAGTTCGGGATTTCTTACTCCGAGAAGCTGGGAGAAATAAAATTATTAAAACCCCTTTACTTTTGCAGGGTAATGTGTTAAACTATATTTATAAATGGTTTAACACTTTACACTATGATAAGTAAAGGAGTTTTTTTATAATGAAAGAAAAGATGGAAATTAAAAATCTTGACGATTTATTTGAAGCTGTGCTTTGTCTAAATAATGTTGAGGAATGCAGGCTGTTTTTTAAAGATCTATGCACTGTACCTGAGCTTAAGGCTCTTTCACAGAGGTTTCAGGTTGCTAAGCTTTTAACTGAAAATCACGTTTACAGCGACATTGTCGGAGAAACAGGTGCTTCTACTGCTACGATAAGCAGAGTAAACAGATCTCTTGCTTATGATGGAAACGGCGGATACGGCATTGTTTTTGACCGACTTAAGGAAAGCAAATAATGGGTGGATATTCAAAGTTTGCATGGTTTTATGATAGATTGACTGATAATGTGGACTACGATGCTATCAGCAAACAAATTGACAAATTGTCAGCACGTTTCGGCGGAAGAAAGAATATTCTTTTGGAGATTGGCTGCGGAACTGGGTCTTTATGTGAAAAGATGAGCGGTCTGGGCTATGATGTAATCGGCGTGGACGCTTCACAAGAAATGCTTTCAGAAGCTTTAGACAAAAAATATGACAGTGGAAGCGAAATACAATATTTATGTCAGGACATGACGGAGCTGGATATGTACGGGACGATTGATGTGACAGTTTCTGTACTTGACAGTATAAATCATTTGGATGATGTTGAATCGATAAGAAAAACATTTGAGAGAGTTTCGCTTTTTGCTTTTCCTGACGGGCTGTTTATTTTTGATATTAACACTGTTTATAAGCACCGTGAAATTTTAGGAAGCAATTCATATATTTATGATTTGGACGGGCTTTTTTGTTCTTGGCAAAATGAATATTCTTCTGATGATAATTCTGTGGAAATGTTCCTTGATTTTTTTGAGGAGCAGGAAGATGGAAAATATCAGCGTTTTCAGGAGAGTTTTAAGGAAATTGCTATAGAAGAGGCTGAAATTGATAGGATGCTTAAAGAAACGGGTTTTGAGATTTTAGCAAAATATGATGGATATACTGACGAACCTGTCCGTGAGAATACACAGCGTATAGTATATGTGGCAAAGAAAATAAGATAAATTGGAAAAGGAGAATGCCCTTTTGGGCATAGTATGATAAATGGGACGTATAGTAAGAACAATAAGCAAGGACGCTTCGGTGGTGTGCAGTGCCATTGATGGTAAGGATATAGTAGCCGAAATTGAGAGAATTCACAAAACCTCTGCAGTTTGTACTGCGGCTTTAGGCAGGCTTGCTTTGGGGGCATCGCTGCTTGGTTTTGGTTTGAAAGGGAAGGACGATTCAATTACTTTAAGAATGAACGGCGGAGGTCCGGCGGGATCACTTATTGCGGTTTCGGACAGTTTTGGCAATGTTAAAGCTTATATTCAAAATCCTGTTGTGGAAATTCCGTTAAATAGTATGGGAAAGCTTGATGTAAGAGGTGCTGTAGGTACTGACGGTACCTTGAGCGTAATAAAGGATTTGGGTTTGAAAGAGCCGTATTCTGGGCAAGTGCCTATTGTATCTGGAGAGATTGCGGAGGATATAACCAGTTATCTTGCTGGAAGTGAACAGGTGCCAAGCGTATGCGCTTTAGGAGTTTTGGTGAATCCTGATTTGACATGTGCTCAGGCGGGGGGATTCTTAATTCAGCTATTGCCTTTTGCACCAGATGAGGCAGTTGACATAATTGAAAACAATATTAAGAATATGCAGTCGGTTACACAGCTTTTATCTAATGGCATGACTGCTGAAGAGATTTCTATGAAAGCGCTTGAGGGGCTGGAAGCGAATGTACTTGACGATTTTGAAGTGAAATATCACTGTGACTGTTCAAGGGCGAGAGTTGAGAGGGCTTTGGTTTCCCTTGGAAGTGAACAGCTGGAGGACTTGTCTAAAGAGGAAAATACGGAAGTGAAGTGCCATTTCTGTGATAAGGCATATGATTTTTCGTCAAGTGAAATAAAAGGGCTTATTAAATAATGGAATATATAAATTTGTTTTGCATATAATTATTTATAACAAACGACTGATACCCTTATTGAAATGAGTTTTTTTATTTTTATAAAAAAATCTTAAAAAAGGTATTGACAAATAAAATTATATGGTGTATAATAATTATCGTCGCTTAAAGAAGTGATGATATATGGGAGCATAGCTCAGCTGGGAGAGCATCTGCCTTACAAGCAGAGGGTCACAGGTTCGAGCCCTGTTGTTCCCACCAATTTTTGGCCTGGTAGTTCAGTTGGTTAGAACGCTAGCCTGTCACGCTAGAGGTCGTGGGTTCGAGCCCCATTCAGGTCGCCAATTTTTTTAGCATTGTTTGATTGTAACAATTTTTTATTTAACGGCATATAATTTGTTATAAAGAAATGTTCTGCTGAATGCTAAAGGTTATGCCTCTGTAGCTCAGTAGGTAGAGCAGGGGACTGAAAATCCCCGTGTCGATGG
>CAMWVM010000211.1 GCA_947177715.1 uncultured Ruminococcus sp. | reverse complement strand
GCTCTATCCCGATAGCGGTTTGCACAGATAATTTTGACGATTATTTTCACAACGAATGGGGCTGCCATTGGCACTATGAAACAGAATTCGGTATCATAAAAAAGGGGACTGCTGAATTTTCCGTTTACAGCGGCAAGGAGCAGTCAGCAATTATGCTTAGGCAGGGAGACGGAATATTGGTTAATTCAGGCATTTTGCACAGTGCAAGGGCTCTTGCTCCCGATACGGCAATATCAGGATTTGTGCTTCCAATCGCGTTTTTTTGCAAGCCTTTTGAAAATGCGGCTCATCAGATAATCTCACCTGTTACAGGGTCGGATGTCTCATATTTGACATTTAAATCCGACAACGAAAACGACCGACAGCTGCTTTCCTCAATGGATGAAATTTGTTCTGTAGACGAACAGGAAGTAGGATGCGAGCTTCATTATATTGAAATGGTCTGCAAAATATGGCGACTTCTTACCATCCGCATTTTGCAGAACGAACAGACGGAAAAAACTGCCGCAAATAAAGCACAGGAACGGCGTGTAAAACAAATGCTGTCATTTATTCACAACTATTACAGCGAGCATATAGGTATCAACGATATTGCAAGAGCAGCAGCAGTAAGCAGGACGGAATGTTTTCGTTGTTTTAACGCGGTGTTGAAAAAATCTCCGTCCGAGTATCTGACGGAATATCGCCTGTCCATTGCGTTGATGATGCTTGCAAATACTGATAGAACGCTGTCGGATATTTCTTTTTCCTGCGGATTTAACAGTCCCAGCTATTTCGGAAAGCTATTCCGAGAGCAATGCGGTATGTCGCCTAAACTGTATAGGGAGCATACAAGAAAACAACAATAAGCGGTAATTCGGTCGATTATTTTGGCTTTTTTTATTGTACGATGAATTAATATATTTGTGTTATTTTATACTGCTTTTTTAATAAGTTTGCGATTATATGTTTTGGGACAGTGATGTATAAAAAACTAGGCATACAATTCCGAAAAACGGTATTGTATGCCTAGTTTTTATTTTATATAACAGCGTATTATCGGCGTTTATGACTTTTCATCTCTTGTCTAAACAGGCTAGGCTGAACAAAAGGACAAGCGTAACCATTAAGAAAATCGCCGTAGAGCGTTTCATAGATTTGGTCGTAAGTCAGCACACGGTTTTTATTTGCAACTAACAAACAGAAAATATCGTATTCCTTTGTTGTCAATAAAATTTCACATCCATTACTCATAATTCTTCTGCGGGCAAGGTTAATTTCAAGTCCGTGAAGTGATAATATCGGCTCATCACGAAGCTCCCATTTTTCTATATCAGGGTGGCGTCACAAAAAGGAAAGAATATTCTCAAATGCAGAACTGTCACGTTCTGTTAATTCTAAAATCATGATTCGTCCGATAGTATCACCCACATATAACATTTAATACCAATCATGCTTTTCGCCACGGTCAAGCGCATTGATACGCTTCATTTCGTCCTCGGTCAGTTTAAAATGGTACAACTCGGTGTTTTCTTTGATATGGTCGGGATTGCTGGAACCGGGAATTACAACAATGCCTTTTTGCAAATTCCACCGTAAAATCACCTGTGCAGAAGATACACCGTGCGTATTGGCAATTTCAGAGATTACAGGGTCACTCAAAAGTTCACCTGTATGCCCTCTACCTCCAAGCGGATACCAGCCCTGAACTACAATTCCTTTTTCCTGAATAAATGGAATCACATCATTCTCTTGATAGTATGGGTGAATCTCATTCTGTATCAAGGCGGGCACGGTATCAACTTGTGGCAAAAATTCTGTTAATTCCTCTACATACCAATTTGAAAGACCGATAGAGCGAATCTTTCCATCCTTTACAAACTGCTCCATGGCTTTATACGCTTTCACATCATTTGTGTCGGGGTGATGTAAAAGCATCATATCTACATAGCCAATATCCAACCTGTCAAGACAGGCTTGAATTGACTCCTCCGGGTTTGCCATTTCACTACCCGGATAAATTTTTGTGATAACGAAAATATCTTCTCGTTTAACAATGCCGTCGTCAATCGCTTTACGGATCGCCTGCCCAATTTCTTCCTCATTACCATAAGCCGAAGCGGTATCAATGAGCCGTACACCATTGGTTAAGGCAGATTTGACAGAATTGATACATTCGTCACCGTGAAGGCTGTATGTTCCCAAACCGTTGATTGGCATTTCATAGCCGCTGTTAAGTGTTACAGTATGGTTTTCAAAGTCAAAAGAACTATCCTCGGTTATTTTGTCGGGAGAGGTAATGCCCATCTCATCCAGCCACGAATAAATTTCTTCTTTTGAAGTACTTGCGGCAAAACGCCTGCCGTCAAGCCATTTAGCGTTTTCTGCAAGAGAGTGAAGATTTGTGTCACTCGACCCGATTCCGCTGCTATGAGAGGTACAGAACGGTAAAATTGTCTTACCCGAAAAATCATAAGATTCTAAAAATGTGCTGATAATTCTCGGTGCTTGCCCGTGCCAAATCGGATAACCAAGAATAACAGTATTATATTTATCCATATCAGACACGCTGCCTGATATAGCAGGGCGAGCTGAGTGGTCGTTTTGTTCTTTATCTGCACGACCATTTGTGTAGTAAGCCAAATCTTCTTCGGTGTAGGGATCTGACGGTACAATTTCATAAATGTCGGCGTTCAAAATGTCGGCTGCATATTCAGCAAGCGGTTTTGTCGTTCCCGTAGCAGAAAAATATACAACCAAAGTGCCGTTTGCTTTATTTTCTTCATTATTCATACTGTTATCTCCATTTTCTGTTGCTGTGGGAATACTATTTGAGGGAGTTTCCGTTTCTCCTTTTTCTGTTGCACCATTACAAGCGGCAAGGCTGAACAAAAGGACAAGCGTAACCATTAAGAAAATCGCCGTAGAGCGTTTCATTTTGTGTCCTCCAATCTTTTTTGTCGGTCAAGCGCTTTCAAAAGATATGCCATATTCTCTCCGAGATTTCTCATATTTGCAATTCCTTCTTCATCTTTCAGCACATCACCCGGCATTTGTCCGTAAACCATATTCCAGTAAGTAGACCCGACGACAATCATCTCCTGATTTAAGAAAAAATGATTCATAGCGTCTATTGCCTGCAATGCACCTCCCCTGCGAACAGCAGCAACCGAAGCGCCAACTTTATATTTATTGTTAAGTTCTCCACGGTTCATATCACAAACCACAGCGGCACGCTCCAAAAACGCCTGCATATTTGCCGAGATATTCGCACAGTAGACAGGTGAACCGAGAATGAGCCCGTCTGCTGCCATCATTTTTTCAAAGATACCATGGAAGTTGTCTTTTCGGTGAACACAATTTTTCTGACCTCCGCACGCCCAGCAAGCTTTACAGGGTTCAATTATATTGTTTGCAAGCTGAATCATCTCAGTTTCTATGCCTGCCTTGTTCAGTTCTTCAAATACAGTATTGATAAGAATGGCGGTATTACCGTCCTTTCTTGCACTTCCGTTAATTGCCAAAACTTTCATTCAGATACCTCCGATTCACTAACTTGTTTTATAATTTTTGCAGGCGTACCTCCTACGACCATACAGGGCGGTACATCTCTTGTAACAACTGCCCCTGCCGCGACAACAGCCCATTCTCCAATTC
>CAMWVM010000210.1 GCA_947177715.1 uncultured Ruminococcus sp. | reverse complement strand
GCTGTCTACAGGGTCTTCCTCGTCGTCTATCAGACGCTCTTCTATTGTTACTATAATTTCCTTTTCAACCTTTGCTCCAAGTTCGTCGGCAACCAAAGAAGCGGTATCAAAATCGATTGTTTCATTTATTCCTGCCATTACTCCAAGACCCATAAGTTTTTTTATTACTTCTGTAGCTGTGACCTTTAATCTTGACGCAAGCTCTGAAACAACGATCTCATCAGGAATAAGAACCTTAAGCTGCTGTTTTCTTGCTCTTTCCAGTTCTAAGCGGCGGAGCTTTTCAGCCTCAGTTTCTTTCTTGTGCGAAAACTGCTGCTTTTTATGCTGCTGTGATTTCTGAGTAAGCTTCTGTTTCTTTGTGAAATTATCCTTGCTTTTATTATGCTTTGTGTTAGCAAGGTTATCATATTTCTCATTATACTTATCAAGTTCTACATAGCTTCCTCTTGTATCAACAGTTCTTCTTCCCTGAGAATTGTCTGAAGAAGAAATTGTATACCCCTCGTTTTTATCACTTTTTATTGAACTTCCAACGAGCTGCTGTCTAACGCCGTGTTCATGCTTCTTTGCAGGCTTTTGCTCTTTTTTCTTTTGATTTTCCACCGGCTTTTTAGGTTCAGGTCTTGATTCTGCCTTCTTTTCCTCTTTCTTTGGCTGTTCCTCTGCCTTCTTAACAACCTTTTCAGGCTTTGGCTCCGGTTTCTTTTCAGGGTCCTTTACAGCCTTTACTTTTTTCTCTTTTTTAATTTCAGGCTTCACGTTATTAGCAAAATATGCATCAAAACTCTCAACCTGATTACCTTGTGTAAAATGCTCAAGCACGATACTAACTTCATCAACGCTCAAAGCAGAAACCGTTTTCTTTGTTTCCCCCGTATACTTCTCAATACACTCGATGACTTGATTGTTAGAAAGATTCAAATTCTTTGCTAATTCATTAAGTTTATATTTATTCATATTCATAGGCAAAACTTTTCCTCCTTACATATTACTGTAAAATTCATTTTCGTCAATTTCGATTTGTTTCAAATCCTTCATACAGGATCTTGCAAAACCGCTGTCAGTTACCGCTAAAACTCCGACCTTTTTTCCCAATCCATAAAGCACATCGTCCATTGAAATTCCCAGTTCATAGACTGGCACGTTTTCACGATTACATGTAAACTTAACTTCCTTGAGAGATTTTTGAGAAAAATCAGAGGCGACAAATACTGCGACGGCTTCCCCGTTCTTACAAGAACTTTTCACCATATCCATGCCTAATTTTAATTTTCCTGCTCTTCGGCACATGGATAAAAGCCCCAACTTATTATTGCTCATTTTTCAGCTCTGCCTCCATACTGTCATAGACTTCGCTGCTTATCATACATGAAAAGCTTTTTTCAAATCGTCTTGCTTTACGGGCATGTTGAAAGCACTGGACGTTTTTGCATATATACGCTCCCCTGCCTGATTTGCGACCTGTTAGGTCAAGAGAAATTTCTCCTTCTTTTGACTTTACAACTCTTATCATTTCTCGCTTTGGCTTCATTTCGTTACAGCCAAGGCACATTCTCATAGGAATTTTCTTCGTTTTCATAATCTCAACCGTTCCTTTTTATCTGACTGCGGTTTAAAATATAATTAATCTTCTATGCTTAATTCCTGCTCGGAATCTGTTTCATCAGCTTCTTGCTCAGGCATTTCTCCTGCTGCACTTTCTGAAATAATATCTATCTTATATCCTGTAAGTCCTGCTGCAAGCTTTGCATTCTGACCCTTATTTCCGATTGCCAATGACAGCTGATTATCAGGGACGATTACACGGCACTCACGCACTCCGTCTTCTTCAGACAGCATTACGTCAACAACCTCTGACGGAGCAAGCGCTCTTGCAATAAACTCTGCTGCGTCGTCACTATACGGAATAACGTCAATTTTCTCTCCGTTAAGCTCGCTAACTATAGATGAGATCCTTGACTTTTTCGGACCTATACAAGCTCCGACCGCATCAACATTTTCGTCCTTACTTGCAACTGCAATTTTGCTTCTCACACCTGCCACACGGGAAATGCCCTTAATTTCAACTGTTCCGTCTGCAATTTCTGGAATTTCTCTTTCAAAAAGTCTTTTTACAAGCTCACGGTGAGTTCTTGAAATCTTAATTGTTGGCTTTTTCTCAGGATTTGCTATACCGACTACATACACCTGAATATTATCTCCGGCTCTAAGCACTTCTCCTGGGATTTGCTCGCTTCTCACTAAATAAACTTCGTTTTTATCAATAGTGAGTACTGCATTAAGAGTGACTGGTTCCACCTTCTGTACAGTTGCAGAAACGCATTCATAAACCTTATCTTCATACTGTGCAATAAGTTTTTCTCTTTCAAAATCCTTGATTTTGTGCTTTATATTCTGTTTTGCATTCTGTGCTGCGACTCTTCCGAATTTTGCAGGATTAATTTTAATCTCAACAATCCCGCCCACTGCTGCTTTCTTTGAAATATTGCGAGCTGCATCGATATTGATCTGATTATCAGGATCCTCAGGCTCTCCCTCTACAACTTCTTTAAGTATTTTAACATCAAACTTATGTGTATCCGGATTTATATCCACGTTTATATTTTCGCTGTTTGGATACTCTTTTTTTATAGCCTGCAAAATACCCGATTTAATCATCTCAATAATTTCCTCAACGCCCATATTGTTTTCCTGTTCAAACTGATTGAACGCCTCAAAAAATTCGTTATTCATTTTTCTAATCATTCCTCTCATAAAATTACGTTTCAAAAGTTTTGTATTTGCCATTCTATATTTAAAGCGGTTTGCTCCGCACAAATAAAAATATTAAATTCTATCCTATTATTTTCACAAATCATAATCGTCATATAATTTAATATATGCACACTCGCTGAATTCAAATTCTATCGGATCCAAGGGATTACCTTCATCGTCTGCAAGATGACAATATATTTTTTCTTTATCATATGAATCAAGCCCTACGATAAACTCTCTCTCTCCATCTCTTGGACGGATAAGCTTTACCCTTATCAGGTCATTTATACATGCTTCAAAATGCTCTGGACGTTTAAGCTCCCGTCCCAGTCCCGGACTTCCAACTTCGAGCACATAGCTTTGAGAAATTGGATCTTCCTCGTCCAAAATCTTATTAAACGGACGAGTAAAGTTTTCACAATCGTCCATGCTGACTCCACCGTCTTTATCAATTAAAACTTTCAGGAACCAGCTTGAGCCTTCCTTTTCAAATCTGACGTCCCATAGAAAAAGCCCCTGTTCGTCGCAAAGCGGCTGGGCAAGTTTTCTAACACGGTTAGCTGTATTATTCTTCTCCATTTATTCACCTTCCATGATGCGGTTTAAAATAAACCCCATACAAAATCAAAAGACCGGAAGTCAAATTCCAGCCTTTCATTAAAACTTATTATACTAATATTATACCATATAAAAACGTATTTTGCAAGAGAAACATTCAGTTTAGTTGCCATATTTGTGAATTTTAGATTAACAAAAGGTAAATATTTTCACGTTCGGCCCCTTGCATTTTGTTATCAATCAGTTTTTTCTGAACGATAATTTTTTCTTATCCCCTCTGCAAAATCTATAGGGACCGTAAAAAGTATACCCGTATTAGGC
>CAMWVM010000209.1 GCA_947177715.1 uncultured Ruminococcus sp. | reverse complement strand
AAGAAGACGGCATAGTAGATGCTCAGGAGTCTCGTGGGCTCGGAGAGGTGCATAAGAGACAGACTGTATGGTTCCTATTACTATTGACGCTACAAACGGGAGCTTTGTATTTGTATAACAAGGTATACCCATATTGATAAAAATAGCAAGCTCAATAACTGAAACAAGAATAACAGGCAATGAAATTGATTTCAATACTACTGCAATAATCAAAAAGATTACTCCGATGGAAACCACGCTTACAACTGCAAAGTCATGGTCGGTAATGCTGATCAAATCCTTAGTCGCCGGTCCTTCTCCTATAAGCATTTCATTTTCATCATATTGTTTTGCAATAGCATTCAGGTCTTCAATTTGTTCGTTCAGCTCGTCGCTGGCAACGGCATATTCTGAACCTACCAGCATTAACTGCCAGTTGTTGCTTTTAAGAATCGAAGTAACCTCCTCCGGTATTATTTCCTGTGGTATAGACGGTCCAATAAGCGAATCCAGTCCAATGGCAAAGCTAACGCCATCCACCTTTTCCATTTTCTCTGTCATTTCAATAGCTTCTTTTGATTTCATATCCGCATCAATCAAAAGCATATGAGTACAATTCATATTATAATCTTCAGAAAGCTTTGTATTGGCTACGATACTATCAAGATATTTGGGGAGTGTACTGTCAAGGTTATAGTAGATATCATAATGAGTATAACCATATAATGCAGGAACAAGGAGTACTAAAAAGGCTACTGCAAAGGCTCCGAAATGCTTAACTATAAACTTAGATGTCTTTGCAAATTCCGGCAATATATCACGGTGTGAGGTTTTCTCAATTGCTTTATCAAAGATGAGAATAAAGGACGGCAAAATTGTTACGCAGCATAAAACTCCGAAGATAACACCCTTCGCCATTACGATTCCCAAGTCAAGACCCAGGGTGAAGCTCATAAAGCACATTGCGAGAAATCCTGCTATTGTTGTTACTGAGCTTCCCGCAACAGACACAAACGTATTTGAAATTGCATGTGCCATTGCTCTTTCCTTATCACCGGGATATACATCTTGTTTTTCCTTATAGCTATGCCACAGGAAAATCGAATAGTCCATGGTTACACCCAGCTGAAGTACTGCTGAGAGGGCTTTTGTAATAAAGGATATTTCGCCCATAAAATAATTTGATCCTAAATTATATAGTATAGCAAAGCCGATGCTAAGCATAAAGAACAAAGGAACAAGGAAAGAATCCATTGTTACTGCAAGGACTATACTGGTAAGCAGCACGGCAATGACAACATACATTACCGTTTCTTTTTCAGAAAGATTTTTTGTATCTGTAATTACTGCCGAAAGTCCGCTTACAAAACACTGTTTATCAGCTATGCTTCTTATTTCCTCAATAGCCGCCATTGTCCCGTCGGCAGAGGTCGTATCGTCAAAAAATACCGCCATTAAGGTTGAATCTCCCGAATTAAAGAAATCATAGAGGTTTTCAGGAAGAACTTCTTTTGGAAGTGTTATATCTGCTATAGTGTCATACCACACCACGTCGGCTACATGGTCGATTTTTTCTATTTTCTTTTTAGTATCAGAAACCTGTTGGTCAGTCATTCCATCAATCATGACCATGGAAAATCCGCCTTTGCCGAAATCCTCCATAAGCACATCCTGACCCTTCATTGTTTCGATATCTTTGGGAAGGTAAGACAGGATATCATAATTAATTCTGGTGTTTACCATACCTAATGCTGACGGCACCAGCATCAAAACACCTAAAATTAAAATTACGACACGATGCTTCACAACCCACTTTCCAAACTTAATCATTTGCATCTACCTTTCTGTATTATGACTAATGGTCATTTTATAGTTTATGCTGATTATACAACAAAAATGACCGATAGTCAATAATCCAAAAGCAAAAAAATGACCGTTAGTCACATTTTCAGAGATTTGCACAAAATAACAATTATAAGATGTTGACTATTGGTCATTTTTATGCTATTGACAATAATTCGCAAAACGATTATAATAAAAATGGCTTAGTTAGGCGGTTAATGTTTATTTCAGCAAACTTCAGCTACTATTGTGAAAGGTGTGAAATGTAAGAATGGGAAAGCTTGACTCAAATAAAAAACAGAAAAGAGAGTCTCTTTTTAATACAGCTTTCAGGCTTTTTACCACCAAAGGGTTAAGCAAGACTTCCATTTCGGATATTGTATCTGAAGCTGGGGTTGCCAAGGGAACATTTTATTTATACTTTAAGGACAAGTATGATATCAGAAACAAGCTTGTTTCGCACAAGTCCAGCGAAATTTTTCTTAAGGCTGCTGAAGATTTAGACAAATTAGATCATGAGCCGAATTTTGAAGAACAGATAATCTTTCTTATTGATCACATTATCAATCAGCTTAACAGCAACAAGTCCTTACTAACCTTTATTGCAAAAAATTTAAGTTGGGGAATTTTTAAAAACGCTTTGACTTCCCCGTCTATCAGCGGT
The DNA here is from genome assembly GCA_947177715.1 of uncultured Ruminococcus sp. Lineage (GTDB taxonomy): Bacteria > Bacillota > Clostridia > Oscillospirales > Ruminococcaceae > FB2012. Next base: position 1,155 of record CAMWVM010000209.1, on the reverse strand, counting down.
GACTTAAATTTCAAGGAAGTATATATAAAAATGCTTAACAGTACAGATTATAAATTTAAGGATCCTGAAATCATGCTGTTTATGATCGTAGAACTTGTAAGCTCCACCTGTTATTCTGTTATACTTTACAATGAACCGGCAGACTTAGAAGAATACAAGCCGTATCTTTATGATGCAGTTTATAACATAATTGAATCTAACAAGATAAAAACTGAATTAAAGGAAGGTTAGAATATGAAAAGAAAATATGCACTTTTAGGAGAAACGCTTAAACACACAATGTCGCCGCCTATTCATTCCAGACTTTTTGAATTGAAAGACAGGGACTTTGAATATGAACTTGTTGAGGTATCGGCTGAAGAGCTTGGCGATAAAGCGGAATATCTTAACAATTTGAACGGATATAACATAACGATACCCCACAAGATCGGGATAATAGATTACATTGACAAGCTGGATGACACTGCGAAGAAATACAACTCTGTTAACTGTGTTGATAACAAAGATGGAATTTTAACGGGATACAACACTGACGTTGATGGTTTTTTGCGTTCTCTTTCTGCAAACGGTGGAAATTTAGGCGGAAAGGTGCTGCTTTTAGGTGCAGGAGGAGTAGGCAGAATGATGGCCATTGAAACCTGCTGTGCAGGAGGAGAGCTTACTATGGCTGTACTTCCTGACTTTATTCCACAGACTGAAATTGTAAAAGAGGACATACTGAAAATTTGTCCTAATGCAAAAGTGAAAATTGTGACATTTGATTCTATTGATGGCGATTATGATGTAATGATAAATGCAACGCCTGTAGGAATGTATCCGAAGTGCGACGCATGCGTTGTAAGCGACGAGGTTATCAGCCGAACAAAATTTGTATTTGACGCTATATACAATCCTCGTGAAACTGTGCTCATAAAAAAGGCAAAGTCTATGGGTATAACAGCGGTAGGCGGAATGGCAATGTTGGTATGGCAAGCGGTTTCTGCTCATGAAATTTGGGATGGTGACAGCTATACAGACGAAGAGGTACAGCAAATCATCAATGAAATGGAACTTCGTGTGGAAAAAGATTTTCAATAAAGTAAATAAATTCACTTATTAAGTATATAACTTAGGCAAGATGTCCGCCAGCCTCCAACCTATCCTTTCGGATAGCTG
>CAMWVM010000208.1 GCA_947177715.1 uncultured Ruminococcus sp. | reverse complement strand
CCACACCTATCCGAAAGGATAGGTTGGAGGCTGGGGGACATAAGTCGTTGTTATTATCTATCCAAAATAAAACGGACAATACACTTTCATGAAAGTTAGGTGTATTGTCCGTTTAACATATTAATTGCAAAATAATCTTAAAGTTTGTCATTCAGTAAGTAATATTCTTATTTTCTCTCGTAACATCAGGAGATTATTTCTTCAATTTGGTGTTTCAAAATTTCCCCGTTATCTGAAATTATAAGTATCGCAAATCCACCGCATTCAAATACAACAGCCTTTTCAATCTTTGATATCTCCGTCGGCTTGTAACCTGTAAAATCACTAATCCTACGCTCAATTCTTGATTCCAGCATGCTTGTCAGCTTTTTGATGTTGCCGTCCTTTGCTTTAAGTATTGTTACCTCGTCAGCCAGTCCTCCGCTGCCCGCAAAAACAATTCCGCCATCGCTAAGCACTTCATAACTTATTCCATATAGCTTTTCGCAGTTGTTCTTGAATATGTCCTCATCAAAAAATGCTAAAGTATTTAAATTATTATCTCCGCTTTCGTCAGCAAGCTTTTGTATTATTTCTTTTGCAGATAACGTATTGGTTTCACCAAAAGATTCACTTTCGACTGCTCCACCGTTACAGCCAACTGAAAAAACAATGTAAATCAAAACCGCAAACACTGCCAAAAATTCTCTTGTTTTCTTCAATCATATCCACCCTTCCAACAACTTTCTTTTTTATTATAACACCATAAGTATATAATGACAATATAATAAGATGAAAATTTCGCGGTAGATTATTAAATTACACAAAACTGTCACATGCGTTAATATCCAGTTAATAAATATATTATATACTGTGTTATCATTAGTTATTTTCTATTGGCTTAAAAAGAGGAGCAATGTAATGGACGCTAAAAACAACTTCATACCCGATGACGACTATGAATATGAAAAACAGCTTGCCGAGCAGGAAAGACTTAAACGTGAACGTGAGGAAGCTGAAAAAGCTGCTCAAATTGAGCATCAAAAACAGCTTGATAAACAGCGTGATAAACGTATCCAAGCTGAAAAAATTGAGCTTATTAAACTAAAAAACGGCGTGATCGACCAATCAGAAAGTATAAAAGAAGAGCATGACCAAATTCGTGAATTGCATGGCTTTGAAAAAGTATCAAACTTTTGGTTTCACCATAAAATCATAATCTTATTTACGGCTTTTATTGTTCTGGTGTGTGCATTTATTTTCTATAATACGCTTAGCAAAGACCAGCCGGATTTAACAGTTATGATGATTGCCAATAACGGACTGTCTTATCGTCAGGAAGAATTGGAGGATTTCTTTGAAAAATATACCGAAGACCTTAATGGTGACGGCAAAGTATATGTATCTGTCTTGATTGCACCTTTGGATAACACAAGTCATGACGAATTAATGATGTCGAATCAGTCAAAATTCTTTGCAAATCTTCAAACAGCGGATTGCATGCTTTTCATTACCGATTCAAATACTGACGAAGACATTAAAAACCTTATGAAATCAGATTTAAATAAAGATTTTATAGATAATGACTATATAACAACCCAAGGTCTTTCCCTTAATATGAAATTATTTGCACAGCAAATCAAATTTGAAAATATGCCTAACGACGTGACACTTTCTATTCGTCAACCGGTAAAAACAATAAATAGTTCATTGGAGGAAATGGAAGAAAGCTATGCTAAAAGCTTTAAAATTTTCTCAGCTATCACTAACGACTTAACCTCACAAGCAAAAGAAAGCAACGACCCCGGTTTAACTACGGAGCCTATTAAAAAGGAAAATTCAAGTTCTTCCGACGATACTGCGTCAAGCAAATCAGAATAGCAAGATAATAACCCTGCGATATTATGCACATATCGCAGGGTATTTTTATGTAATTCCATATTTTTTTAAAATCTCTTGCTTGCAGGATAAATTCAGCGTCCTTATTTTGCTCCTTAATGCAAGAATATTAGAAGGATTAACTGAAATTTCGTCTATTCCTATGGCAAGAAAAGCCTCTGTAAGTGAACAGTCCGCCCCCAGCTCCCCACATATTCCCACAGGTATTCCTTCTCTATGTGCATTAATACAAACCATATTTATCATCCTCAGCAAAGCAGTATGGTGATGCGGAAGAGTACAGTCAATCATTGAATTCTGCCTGTCAGCCGCCAAAGTATATTGCTCTAAATCATTCGTTCCAATGCTGAAAAAATCAACTTCTTTTGCAAGTAAATCACTTAACATAACAGCAGCAGGTGTTTCGATCATAATCCCTAATTTGATGTTATTGCTGTAATCCTGCATCCTTAAATCAAGTTCCTTTTTTGCTTGATTAATAAGTTCTTTAACTTGCCTTATCTCCTCTATATCAATTATCATTGGTATGAGTATTGACAAGTTGCCGTAAACAGACGCCCTTAAAAGTGCCCTAAGCTGAGTCTTAAACATATCAGGATCATTAAGACAAATCCTGACTGAACGAAAACCAAGTGCAGGATTCTTCTCCTGCGGCAAACCAAAATAATCTATGCTTTTGTCTGCCCCTAAGTCCAAAGTTCTTACAACCACAGGCTTTCCCTGCATTCTTTCAAGAACCCGACGATAATTGAAAAATTGTTGTTCTTCATTTGGAAAACAGTCATTTTCCAAATATAAAAACTCGCTTCTGAAAAGTCCAATGCCGCCTGCATCGTTTTCAATAACCGAATCAACGTCCGATAAACCGCTTATGTTTGCAAAAATCTTTATCTCAGTTTTATCCAAGGTAATATTTTTCCTGCCTTTTAGCCGTCTTAAAAGCTCACGCTTTTTTGCCTCTTTCTCCTCTTTTTCAAATAATCTTTTCACAGTTTTTTCATCAGGCTCAATATACAATGTTCCATCATAACCGTCCGCTATAGCCGTTTTTCCGTTAAAGTCTTCTGTTAAACCACAGCCTATTCCCGTTATTGCAGGAATATTCATAGTCCTTGCAAGAATGGCAGCGTGAGAATTGGCGGAGCCATATTTCGTGCATAAAGCGAGTACATTTTTTCTGTCCAACCCCATCGTTTCCGATGGCACTAAATCTTCTGCACAAACAATAGCCTTTTCAGTAAGTTTAAATTTGTTGCCTGATAAATGAAGTATGTGTTTTATAAGCCTGTCACAAATATCTTTCAAATCCGCAGACCTGCTCTTTATGTATTCAGAATCAATTTTGCCTAACATCGTTGAATAATTTCTTACCGTCTGAGCCACAGCAAAATCCGCATTAAGACCCTCACTAAGGATGATCTCTTTAACCGCATTGTCAAAATCAATATCTCCGAGAATCATTTGCTGAATGAGAAAAATCCCCGCATCTTCCCGTCCTAAATTTTCAAAAGTACAGTCATATAGCTTTTGAATCTCCTCCAAAGCACATCTTTTTGCACTTTCATATTTATCTATTTCAAATTGAGGGTCTTTCACCTCACACTTGCTGACAACAGTTTCTTTCTTGTGAAAGAAAATTATTTTACCTTTTGTAATCCCGCCAAAAATCGGTTTTCCCTTGAGAACAATCATGAGCTGCCCCCCCGAACATTTTTAAATAAGCGCTTGCCCGTTTTCAACGTGGCAATGTCAGCTTCAGCTGACATTTTTAGTGGGAGAT
>CAMWVM010000207.1 GCA_947177715.1 uncultured Ruminococcus sp. | reverse complement strand
GCAAGACCAATATCAGTAGCATTTCCTGTAGCATCCTGTTCAACAGCGATAAGACAAGGAACACCCTTTCCTGCCTGATATTCGCTTCTTACAGTATGTCCTGGGCCCTTAGGTGCAATCATAATAACATTGCAGTCTGCAGGAGGAACAATACAACCGAAATGAATATTAAATCCATGTGCAAATGCAAGTGTTTTACCTTCTGTAAGGTTAGGAGCAATTTCATTTTTATAAAGAGCAGCCTGTTTTTCATCAGGAATAAGAATCATAATAACATCAGCCATTTTTGTAGCTTCACTTACAGAAACAACCTTAAGTCCCTGTGCTTCAGCTTTAGCTGCACTCTTAGAACCTTCATAAAGACCTACAACAACATCAACGCCGCTGTCCTTAAGGTTAAGAGCATGAGCATGACCCTGGGAACCGTAACCAATAATTGCAACAGTTTTGCCCTTGAGTATATTCAAGTCGCAATCTTGCTGATAATAAATTTTTGCCATTTTAAACTCCTCCAATAGATTAACTTATTTATATGTAGCCCTTAGGCTATATAATCATTATTTTTTTGCTGTGATTGTATCTGCACCTTTTGAAATAGCAATCGTACCGGTTCTTACAAGTTCAATAACATTATACGGTGCAATGATCTCTTCAAATCTTTTTAAATGAGAATATGTATCGCACAATTCAAGAGTCATCGTTGTTAAAGTTAAGTCCATAACTTTAGCTCCTGTAATTTCAGCAATAGTCATTACTTCACTGCGCTTGTCAGCAGGAACAGATAGTTTAGCGATTAATAGTTCTCTTGCAAGGCATTCATCTTTTTCAAGTGTTTTTACTTTAATAACTTCAACAAGCTTATTTAACTGTTTCTCAATTTGTTCAACAGTATATTCATTTCCGTCTGCAATTATTGTTATTCTTGATATAGTAGGATCTTGAGTCGGACCTACAGCCAAGCTATCAATATTAAACCCTCTTCTTGAAAAAAGGCCTGAAATTCTTGAAAGAACACCGCTATGGTTTTCAACCAAAACAGAAATAGTATGCTTCATTCTTTAATTCCTCCGAATTGAGATTTTCTCTCTAAAGTATTATTATAACAGAGTAATGTTAATATTTTATAAATATTTTTTCTATGTAACATTAATTATTTCACAATGTCTTAGCCATTTTGTCAACAACCACTTCTATGAGGCAAAGCTCATCTGAATTCTTCAGCATATCTATTGCTTCATCCATAGTTTCATCGTTGGTAACACGATAAGACTTTATTCCATAAGCATTAGCAAGCTTAATAAAATCTGGAGAACCATCGAGAAAAACAGCAGTTTGTCTGTCATTATATCCATTTGTTTGAAGTTCTCGTACCATACCAAGTCGATTGTTTGTCATAACAACAATTTTTATAGCTACGCCATGCTGAATTGCAGTAGCAAGCTCCATAAACTCCATTTGAAACGACCCGTCACCGCATATAACTACAACCGGACGATCAGGAGCTGCCATTTTTGCACCAATAGCAGCAGGTACAGAATAACCCATGGTTCCCATTCCGCCTGAAGTAATAAAACGTCCGCCATCCTTTATTTTATAACCAGTTGCAGCCCAAATTTGATTTTGACCTACATCAGCAGACACTATTGTATTTGCAGGCATTGTTTTTGAAAGTTTATACATAAACTCACGGGGATTTACAGTACCTTCAGGAGCTTTATCAAAATCTTTTTTTGCTTTTGATAAATTTAAATGATTAATCCACTCTTTATGCTCCATGGGCTTTGCCATTTGAAGCATATCTTGAAGAACAAGCTTCGCATCCCCAACCAGTGGATAATCTGCTCCAACATTTTTACCGATTTCTGCTGGGTCAATATCAATATGTAAAATCTTAGTTGTTTTCTCAAGAGTAAGAGGTGTTCTCACTGCTCTATCTCCAACACGAGCACCTACAAGGAATAACACATCACAATCATTAACAGCTCTATTAGCTGACGCTACGCCATGCATTCCCAACATGCCAAAAAACAGCGGATTCTCATCAGAAAAAACAGATATGCCCATCATAGTTGTTATAACTGGAATCTGCATAATTTCCGCAAGCTTGCAAATTTCGTTCTGTGCATTTGAAGCAAAAACACCGCCGCCAATACAAATAAGTGGTTTTTCAGCAGACTCCAGTGCAGATAAAACTCGCTTGATTTGATTGTAATTTCCTTTAGACGAAGGTTTATATCCCCTGATACTAACTGATTCAGGATATTCAAAATCTATTTCAGCTTTTTGTACATCCATAGGGATATCAATAAGTACCGGACCTGGTCTTCCTGTACCAGCAATATAAAACGCTTCCTTAAAAACTCGTGGTAAGTCTTTAGGATCACTTAATAAATAACTATGCTTAACAAAAGGCTCTGCTGCACCTGTAATGTCAGCTTCTTGAAAAACATCTCGTCCAATTTGATCTGTATTTACCTGACCAGTTATACATACAATTGGAATAGAGTCAGCATAAGCTGTAGCGATAGCTGTCACTAAATTAACCGCACCCGGACCGGATGTTGCTATACATACAGCAGGTTTTCCGGATATCCTTGCGTATCCATTAGCTGCGTGTCCACCATTAGCCTCATGTCTAACTAACACATGTTTTATATCATCTTTTGCATCTAATAAAGCATCATAGAAAGGACAGATTGCAGCGCCTGGATAACCATAGACGACTTTAATATTCTCCGCTTTCAAACATTCAACAATAGCCTGAGCAGCCGTCATTCTCATATAAATCTCTCCTTACAAAATTTTTATCTTAATTTCTCGATTAAAGAAATTACTTTATTATAGCATATAAATACATTTAAGTCAACAAATAATTTCTTAATAAGATAATTTACTTGTCTCTATTTCTTAGGTTTATAAAAAAATTTGAAAGAATACTGCTGCATTCCTCTTTTAATACACCACCAGTGAGCTGTGGTTTGTGATTATACGGGAGTTCAAATAGATTGATAACCGAACCGCACGAACCAGCTTTCAAATCTGATGCTCCATACACAACTCGATCAATGCGAGAATTTATAATAGCACCAGTACACATTGGACAAGGCTCAAGCGTAACAAATAATTCACAATCAATTAAACGCCAACCACCAAGTTTGTCACATGCTTGGTTTATTGCTATAATTTCAGCATGTGCAATAGAGTTTTTATCAACTTCCCGTCTGTTAAATCCTTCTCCCACAATTTCACCTGTTAATTTTTTTACAACTACTGCTCCCACAGGTACCTCACCCATTTCAGCAGCAATTTGTGCCAATTTCAAAGCTTGCTTCATATAATACTTGTCATTATTCATTAAATCACCATACATAAAGTATTAAATAAAAAACCGCCGTCAAAAAGACAGCGGTTTTAAATGCTAATATATAAGAATTAGTTGTTAACAGCAGTTACAACGCCTGAACCAACTGTTCTTCCGCCTTCACGAATAGCAAAACGGAGACCTTCTTCGATAGCGATTGGAGTGATAAGCTCAACATCCATTGTTACGTTATCGCCAGGCATGCACATTTCCTTATCAGCAGGAAGTGTGATAACGCCAGTAACGTCAGTTGTTCTGAAATAGAACTGAGGTCTGTAGTTGTTGAAGAAAGGAGTATGACGTC
>CAMWVM010000206.1 GCA_947177715.1 uncultured Ruminococcus sp. | reverse complement strand
AAGTACATGTTTGTAAAACTAAAAAATAATGTTTTTATGATTCTTGAAAAATAATGAATAGATGATAAAAAATAAATTAATTAAAAACAGTTTTGACTTTAAATTTTAAAAGATGTAATCGATTTTTCAAAATTATTCTTTTTGTTTTAAAATTGTGATGAAATCGGTCAAAATAAATGAAATTATGCGTTAATACTTGATTAATCGTCAAAATCATGATATACTTTAAACATCACAAAGGCTATGCCGGAATTAAAACAGACAGCAGGGGGGCTAACGGTACTATGTAAAACTATAGAAAACAAGTGAAAAATAAATTTTACATTTTTATATTTTTGGTAAATATATGAATTCTCGCGTTGCAAGAAATACACTCTTAATAAAGTTAAGGGAAAACCTCGAAAGGAGGATATGCTTCTGACGAAGCATGATAATGATATGAATAATAAAGAAAGATTTAAGCGTATTCTGATGTTTATTGCTGCATTTATTATCGTTTTTGTGTTTGCTGAGTCTTACAGCTTTGTTTGGCATAATTATTACAATAATGATATGCTTGACCCATTCTGGCACAACGGTAATATTCTGATGATTTTGATTTATATTTTTGTATATATTGCGTTTACCAAAAGCTTCAGCGGATTCCGAATCGGATATTTCAAGTGGAGCGGACTTCTTGGTTCGCAGGCTTTGAGCATTCTTGCAACAAACGTTATTGCTTATATACAAATAAGCCTTATCGGAAGAGGACGTCTAAGCCTTTTGCCTATGCTGGCGCTTACTGCCGGAGAAATTATTTTTGCGGCAATATGGAGCATGACATTCACCGGTATTTTTAAGAGAATTTATCCGCCAAGAAGAATGATCATTGTTTACGGAAATGTAAACGCACGTGAGCTTGTCCATAAAATGAGCAACAGGCCTGACAAATACAGAATCTGTGCTTCTATAAGCTGCAATGAGGATATTGAATACATCAAAGAACAGATTTCAAAATATGAAGCAGTTATTATTTCTGATGTTCCTAACGGACTGAGAAACAGGATTATAAAATTTGCACTTGAAAAATCAATAAGAACATACATAAATCCAAAGCTTTCAGATATTATCATAAGAGGTGCAGAGGACTTTCATCTTTTTGACACACCTTTGCTTTTAAGCCGAAATGACGGACTTTCTTTTGAACAGGCGGTTATGAAGAGATTTGTTGACATACTGTTTTCGTTTATTGCACTTGCTGTTGCTTCGCCGTTTTTACTTATCACAGCTATTGCTATCAAGTGCTATGACGGAGGACCGATATTCTACTCACAGGAGAGGCTGACCACTGACGGTAGGAAATTCAAGGTTCACAAATTCCGCAGCATGATTGTCAACGCTGAAAAGGATGGTGTTGCAAGGCTTGCAAGTCAGAAGGATGACAGAATTACACCGGTAGGCAAGTTTATCAGAAAGATAAGATTTGACGAGCTTCCACAGCTTATAAATATTCTCAAGGGAGATATGTCGTTCGTAGGACCACGTCCGGAAAGACCTGAACTCACTCAGCGTTACTGCGAAACAATGCCTGAATTCCAATACAGACTTAAGGTAAAGGCAGGACTGACCGGGTATGCACAAGTTATGGGCAAATACAATACAACGCCTTATGACAAGCTGAAGCTCGATTTAATGTATATTGAACATCAATCCCTATGGCTTGACCTGAAAATCATCCTCATGACCATAAAGACATGTTTTGTTCCTGAGGCTACTGAAGGTGTTGAAAATACACAGGTACTTGAAACACACCGACAGGAAATTGAAGAAAACGATAAAATAACAACTAAATAATCAATACAAAAAATATCTGAATTTTTTAATTCGGATATTTTTTTATGCCAAAAAATTATAAATATATTTATATTGCCATGTTTTTTTGTGAATGTTATTGACTTTAATATGAAAAAGTTATATAATAATTTATGTTAATCTAAATAATTTTTATGGAGGTTTTATAAAATGGGTAGAGTATATAATTTTAGTGCAGGCCCTGCTGTTCTTCCTGAGGAAGTTCTTAAAGAAGCCGCTGACGAAATGCTTGATTATAAGGGAGCTGGCATGTCTGTTATGGAAATGTCCCACCGTTCAAAGGCTTTTGATAACATCATCAAGGAAGCTGAACAGGATATTCGTGATCTTATGAACATTCCTGACAACTACAAGGTTCTGTTTTTACAGGGCGGAGCTTCTCAGCAGTTTGCAGCTGTTCCTATGAATCTTATGAAAAATAAAAAGGCTGCTTACATAGTTACTGGTCAGTGGGCTAAGAAGGCTTATCAGGAAGCACAGAAATACGGTGACGCTGTTGCTGTTGCTTCATCAGCTGACAAGACATTCTCATATATTCCGGACTGTTCAGATCTTGACATTCCTGAAGACGCTGATTATGTTTATATCTGCGAAAACAACACAATTTACGGTACAAAATTTAAGACTTTGCCTAACACAAAGGGTAAGACACTTGTTGCTGACGTTTCTTCATGCTTCCTTTCTGAGCCTGTTGATGTTACAAAATACGGTGTAATCTACGGTGGCGTTCAGAAAAACATTGGCCCTGCTGGTGTTGTAATCGCTATAATCCGTGAGGATCTTATCACTGATGATGTACTTGAAGGAACACCTACAATGCTTAAGTGGAAGACACAAGCTGATGCTGACTCACTTTACAACACACCTCCTTGCTATGGCATTTATATCTGCGGCAAGGTATTTAAGTGGATCAAGAAAATGGGCGGACTTGAAGCAATGAAGGCTCACAATGAGAAGAAAGCTAAGATACTCTATGATTTCCTTGACCAAAGCAAGCTCTTTAAAGGTACTGTTGCTCCTGAGGATAGATCTCTCATGAATGTTCCTTTTGTTACAGGCAACGAAGAACTCGATAAGAAATTTGTTGCAGAAGCAAAGGCAGCAGGCTTTGAAAATCTTAAAGGTCACAGATCTGTTGGCGGTATGAGAGCTTCAATCTACAACGCTATGCCTATTGAAGGTGTAGAAAAGCTTGTAGAATTCATGAAGAAATTTGAAGCTGAAAACGCATAATTCCATTACCAAAGGAGAAAACCAATGTCTAAGAAAAGATTTGAAGTAATATATTCTCAAGGTACAATTACCCCTGTTACTATTTTGCGTGATAAAGAAACGGGTGTTAATTATATTATTGCGGCAGGAAGTACAGGTGGAAGCGGCCTTACTCCTTTGCTTGACTCAAACGGCAATGTAGTTGTTACTCACGAAGAAGACATAGACTAACCCCAAAAATATAAAGAATGGACGGATTATAATGTACAATATTTTAACTTTAAATAAAATTGCCGCTTGCGGTACTGACAAATTTGACAAAGAAGTATATGCCATATCAGACACTTGCGATGCACCTGAAGCTATAATGGTTCGTTCAGCAAAAATGCACGATATGGAGTTTAAAGATAATCTTCTTGCTATTGCAAGAGCTGGTGCAGGAGTAAACAACATTCCTGTTGACAGATGCGCTGAAGAAGGTATCGTTGTATTCAACACACCAGGCGCTAACGCAAATGCTGTTAAAGAGCTTGCAATCTGTGCACTTCTTCTTTCTTCAAGAAAGATTACTGAGGCTGCTGCTTGGGCTGCTTCACTTAAGGGTACTCCTGATGCACCT
>CAMWVM010000205.1 GCA_947177715.1 uncultured Ruminococcus sp. | reverse complement strand
GATAAAAGGCATTCAGGAAGCGGTGTCAATTCCGGTAATGGCAAAATGCCGTATCGGTCATTTTGCAGAAGCACAGATTCTTGAGGCTATCGAAATCGACTATATTGATGAAAGCGAAGTTCTTTCTCCTGCTGACGACAAATATCACATAGATAAAACCAACTTTAAGGTACCGTTCGTATGCGGCGCAAAGGATTTGGGTGAAGCTCTTCGCCGTATCAGCGAGGGTGCTTCAATGATCAGAACAAAGGGTGAACCGGGAACAGGAGATATTGTTCAGGCTGTACGTCATATGAGAATGATGCAAAGCGAAATCAAGAAACTTGCTTCAATGTCAAAAGATGAACTTTATCAGGCTGCAAAGGATTTACAGGTTGATTATCAGCTTGTAAAGTATGTATCTGAAAACGGAAGGCTACCTGTAGTAAATTTTGCAGCAGGCGGCGTTGCGACACCTGCTGACGCAGCTCTTATGATGCAATTAGGCGCAGAGGGAGTATTTGTTGGGTCGGGTATATTTAAATCAGGAAATCCCGAAAAGAGAGCAAGAGCAATCGTTCAAGCAGTAACTAACTATAACGATCCGAAATTAATCGCAGAGCTTTCAGAAGATTTGGGAGAGGCAATGGTTGGTATCAACGAGAATGAAATTGAACTTTTAATGGCTGAGAGAGGAAAATGATCTGAAAGTAAATGTTCACACATATGACTTAAAAAGGGCGGTGATTGATATGAGAATAGCTGTTCTGGCATTACAGGGAGCTTTTGCAGAACATGAAAAGGCGCTTGAAAGGCTTGGAGCTGAATCTGTTGAAATCAGGCAAAAAAGTGATTTTACAGGAGGTTTTGACGGGATTATTATTCCGGGCGGAGAGAGCACCGTTATGGGCAAGCTTTTAAAAGAACTGGATTTATTTGATACACTTCTTAAACAAATAAAATCGGGAACTCCATGTTACGGCACATGTGCGGGACTTATACTGCTTGCCGAAGAAATCTCAAATGATGATAAAAAATACTTCGGAGCTCTGCCTGTTAGGGTTAAAAGGAACGCCTATGGCAGGCAGCTTGGAAGCTTTTCCAAATATGGAGATTTTAACGGAAAAGAAATTCCTCAAGTATTTATCCGTGCGCCTTATATTGAAAAAATTCTTCACAAGGACTGTGAGGTCCTTTCGGAACATGACGGATTCGTCACAGGGGTTAAATACAAAAATCTAATCGCTACTTCATTTCATCCGGAGTTGACTGACGACCTTACGGTACATAAATATTTTATTGAAATGATAAAAAAACGTAATAAAAAATAATTACTTAATTAATAAAAGAAACAAGGGGAGAAATATTCATGACAAAAACTACAGAAAGATCAAGCGGTTTGGAGATAAAACGCTTGGTATTAACCGGTTTATTTGCCGCACTTATCTACTTATTTACATCTATATTAAAAATACCAACGGGTAACGGTTACACTCATGCAGGTGACGGAATTATTTTTCTTGCGGCATCAATTCTTCCAATGCCTTACGCAATGGCTGCGGGGGCTATTGGCGGAGCTTTAGCTGACGGGCTTACCGGATTTTACATATGGATGCCTGCGACAATAATAATAAAAGCTGTAACGGCGACGTTTTTTACAAGCAAGAAGGAAACTATAATTAACGCCAGAAATATTATAGCGCTTATACCTTCGCTTATTTTATGCGTTGTAGGATATGGTCTTTATGAAGGAACAATTATGGCAGGAAAGCTGTCATGGCAGGCGATAGCTGTTGCTTTTGCACAGACTCCTTTTTACTGTCTGCAAATTGCGGTAAGCACTGTGCTATACATAATTATAGGTATTTCATTTGACAAAATTAAATTAAAAAGAAAGATATGCTGACAGCGTTTCGTCAGTAATCATGGAAAATCCCCATACGAATAAAATCGTCGGGGATTTTTTTTGCTGAATACAGACAGATAGATTCGCATATTATTCGGACAAAAACTTATTACTCTTCCACAGCAATAACCGAAACGGGGCAGCCTTCGGCACAATCACGGACTGAATCCTCCTCTGAACTGTCAGGTTGCTTCATTACATAAGATTTATCGTCCTCATTAAAATCAAATACATCGGGACATTCGTTTACGCAAAAACCACAGCTTATACAGCCTTCCTGATCTACAGACACTTTCATTAAAATCATTCCTTTCATACTAAACTCGGCATAATTTCACCAAATTTATTATACCCTTTTTAACATTAAATAGTCATACTTTCTTTTTCACACAAACACTGAAACTGACATATAATGAAACGATACGACACAAAAACAAAATGAAAAGGAGAGATTACGATGGACTTTTTCGAAAGCGGTGTTTTAGGCAAAATCTTTGACGCTGACGGTACAGCTATGCAGAAAGACAGCCGCACATGTCCTCAGCCAGAGGGGAAATTCCCTCCTGAAACTCCTATTGCTATGGCTTATGTACCATTCCAGAGCTGGGAAAAACCATATGACATGGAGGCAGGTTTATCGAGAGGAACGATATTCCCATCTCTTGACAAGCCATTCTTAGGTAAGGAGGCGGTTTTCTGTGACAATGACTGATAAACAGAGGGCTATGCGCAAGGTACAGGCGACTGCCTTTGCATTAGTTGAAGCAAACCTTTATCTTGACAGTCATCCCACATGCCCCAAGGGTTTGGAATACTTTGCAGAGCACAAGAAAGCACACGATAAGGCAGTAAAGGAATATGAGGAAAAATATGGTCCTCTTACTGCGAGGGCTTCTGACAATCCGAGAAAGTGGGAATGGGTTGTTACGCCATTCCCATGGGAGAGAGGTGAAAGCTAATGTGGCAATATGAAAAGAAACTTGAATACCCTGTAAACATTAAAAATCCCAATCCTGCTTTAGCTAAGGTGATAATAAGTCAGCTGGGCGGTCCGGACGGTGAGCTCGGAGCTTCTTTAAGATATTTAAATCAGCGTTACACTGCTCCCTGCCGTGAAATTCAAGCTATTTTAACAGATGTAGGGACGGAAGAATATGCTCCACAATGATAACGGTCATATTTTCACGCAGCAACCAATACCTAATTACACGATTATATAATCTTTCAGTTCAGCATGCATTTTCTCAGTGAATCCATCAATATATAATAATTCAAGCGAGTTAGAAAAATATTGAATTTGATTTCTCAAATCAATAATCTTTTCTGCAAGTTCTATGTCTACTAAAAGACAATCGGAAATTTCATTTGCTGTTGCAGTATTTATATTTACTGGTTTTAACTCCTGATGAGTTGTAGTTACTGGTTTCGTAGTCTTTGGGGCTGTTGTCGTTATCGTATGGCTTGGTTTAGTTGTCTTAACCGTTGTTGTAACTGGTGTGGTTCTTGCGTCCTCATCAGATACATATAAATACTGTTTTAATAATGCAAGTGTAGATTGTCCTATACCGTCTATGTTAAGCAATAAATCCATGTTATAGATTACACCTATTTGCTTACGGTAATCAATTATCTTTTGAGCTGTCACACCTCCTATCCCATTAATGCTTGTGAGCTGATCCAGTGACACAGTATTTATATCGACTGGAAACACATAGTTTATATCTAAAGTTGTGCTTGTTGTGCTTGTCTTAGATTGTTTTGTCGTTTTGCGTGTTGTAGTTGATTCATTGTCAGTTGTTTTAGATG
>CAMWVM010000204.1 GCA_947177715.1 uncultured Ruminococcus sp. | reverse complement strand
ATAGATACCAAGCTGACTGGAATATGGTTAAGCTCGGATGGGATACTCACGTTAAGGGCGAGGGAAGAATGTTTGCTTCCGCAGGCGAAGCATATACAGTACTCCGTGAGGAAACAGGTGCGATCGATCAGGATCTTCCTCCGTTCGTTATCGCTAAGGACGATAAGCCTGTGGGCAAAATCTGCGACGGCGATAGTGTGATTCTTTTCAACTTCCGTGGTGATAGAGCTATCGAAATGTCAATGGCATTTGACATTGAGGGATTTGATAAGTTTGATAAAGGCGGCTATGACCCTAAGGTTCTTTATGCAGGAATGCTTCAGTATGACGGCGATTTGAATCTCCCTAAAAAGTATCTTGTTAATCCTCCTGAGATTACAAACACTCTTTCGGAAGTTCTCGTTAATGCAGGACTTAATTCTTATGCAGTTTCCGAAACTCAGAAGTATGGCCATGTAACTTATTTCTGGAACGGAAATAAGTCAGAGAAGTTCTCTGAAGAGCTTGAAACATGGAAAGAGATTCCTTCTGATAAGGTATCCTTTGACGAAAGACCTTGGATGAAATCAGCGGAAGTAACTGATGATGTTATCGAAGCTATAAAGTCACAGAAATATGATTTCATCAGATGTAATTATCCAAACGGCGATATGGTAGGTCATACAGGTTCTATGGAAGCAACAATCGTTGCTGTTGAGTCTGTAGATTTGGGACTTGCAAGACTTCTTAAAGCGGCAGACCAGTATAATTGTACAGTTCTTATAACAGCAGACCACGGTAACGCGGATGAAATGCTTGAAAAGAATAAAAAAGGCGAAGTTGCAGTAAGAACTGCTCATTCGCTTAATAGAGTTCCTTTTATCATCTATGATAAGAATGAAACTCATGTGATCAAGGACGCTGAAAGCACAAAGTATGGACTTGCAAATGTCGCACCAACAGTAGCTTCACTTCTCGGAGTTAAGGCTCCTGATTGCTGGGAAGAATCAATGATTTAATCACAAAAAACTCTAATTATCCTAATAAAAAAGGCGGTCTGATGACCGCCTTTAAATTTGCAATATTATGTAATCAATAACGACTTATGAATTTTTTCAAATAAGGGCTTGCCTAAGTTATAGCCATTCACGATTTTTGCGAATGGTTTTTATTTTTATATGCCGTACAAAGCCCCGTCAGCGGACAGATCTCGCACTTTTCTCCTCTTGCCTTGCAAACCTCACGTCCGAATAAAACAAGCCTGTGACAAAAGTCCGATGACTTTTCAGGCGGAATAATTTTTAGCAAGTCTATCTCAACCTTGTGCGGCTCAGTGTTTTTTGTAAGTCCAAGTCTGCCGCATATTCTGATGCAGTGTGTGTCAGTTACAATAGCTGGCTTGTGAAAAACGTCGCCCATAATAAGATTTGCTGTCTTTCTGCCTATGCCCGAAAGCGTTGTGAGTTCTTCAATGGTTTGAGGGATTTCTCCGTTAAAATCAGTCATGATCTTGCGGCACATTTCCACAATTGATTTCGCCTTTGTTTTGTATAATCCACATGGCTTCACAATTTCTTCAACATCCTTGATATCGGCATTAGCGAAGTCTTCTATTGATTTGTATCTGGCAAATAAGTCTTTTGTTACTATGTTTACTCTTGCGTCTGTGCATTGAGCGGAAAGACGTCCCGCAATCATAAGTTCATGGGGAGCGGAATATGTAAGCGAGCACAATGCATCAGGGTACTTTTCCTCCAGCAATTGGCATATTTCAACAGCCTTTTCTTTTTTAGTCAGAATAATCACCTCTGTAACATATGTATTAAGGGACAAGCTCTTCAGCGTCCCAATTCAATATTCGGTTTAAAATTAATTGTTCCTCTGTGAAAATCTGAATATAAGCTCCAATACCCTAAGATAAAGATAAATAATGCTTATCATTAATCCGTAGGAAGCAGTCCATTCATATTTTTTAGAAAGTCCGTAATTTACAGTAGTTACAATGTGATCAAAATCATCAATTACAAGCAAACAAGCAAGTGCAACTCCAAGGAAAGCAAATACTATTCCTAAAGGACCGTATTGAACAGCAACAAGTGCTTTTACAATCGAGCTTGACGGAAAAATCCATCTTAACAGCATGAATATGACACTGGCAATAAGTGTCGCGGTTAGCGCAGTATAAGTAACAGTCCTGAAACGACTTCCGACTTTTACAATGCCTGTGAAATAAAGTACCGCCATAACTGCAATAAGCAAAATTGTGAGAAGCAGCGCTTCAACCACGATTCCCTTTACCTGTGCGGCATATGTGTACGAAATAAATGTTACTGCATATCCCATTCCTGCACAGTAAATCGAACCGGTAACAGGGGTGGTTCTCGGAGCAAATGCCGCAATTAAACCTGCAATAAGTGTAGCTATAGTCGCACCTGTGAAAATCACCATTTCATTTGCGTAAATTGTGTAATTCTCTGTGATTTCCACTGCGTCATAGCCTTGATTTCCAAAATAGCTGTGCATATACAGAAAAGCGGCAAGTCCAAGTAAAATCAGTGCCAGAAAATAAAATGATTTTGCAGCAATTCCTTTGAAGGATGCCCTTTCGCCAACAGTGGAATCTTCGTATCTGTTCATTCGTGCAAGAACAGGATTTCCCTTTTTACTAAAGCTTTTTTCCATAGTTTGAATTCCTCCTGATTCAATAATGGGCATCGCCCGTCATTGTTATATTTAGTATCTATTTGTTTTTCGTAAATATTCAAAAGTCTTTTGTTCGCCCTCGTTACAGAGCATTATGAGTAAATTTTCAAGAAAATCCGAAGTTTCAGGATGAATCATACGCTTTCCCTTTGAGCGTAAAAAATATTCCAAAGGGTGAGAGTCTGTGTAGTTTTTGCCGTTGTAAGTCTTGCTTGCGGCAACACGGTCGCAGAACATTTCCTTGACGTATTTCAGCGGCATTTTTACAGGAGCCATTTTCTTGGTGACAATGTCATAATCAGTCCAGTATTCAAAATGATGCTTGTTTCTGCCTTTGTGATGCATCCAAGCCTTAGAATAACCGTAAGAGCTTCGCTCACCCTCGTTTGGTGAACGGTCGCCAAGATAAAACTTTGCGCCCGAAATAAATTCTGTTGGGGAGTATTTTGAAAGATCGTGAAATAACCCCTGCCACAAGATTCCTGCACGAGCACAATGGCGGATAACCATGTGACGGTGTCTGGTAATTGTCTTAAAATGTTCCCATGCTTTTATCATATAATTCGTTCCTTAAATAAATTATTATAATATTATATCATATATCATTGCTAAAATCAAGAAGATAACATAAAAACCGCCTCTTTTTTAAGACGGTTTTAATTAATTTATGTAATGCTAAATCAATAAATATCCCAGCCCTAATAATAATTTAACATCTGCACCATTTTTATATAAAATGTAAATCATAAGTGCAATAAGAGCTTTCTCTTCATCAATTTTTATGCTGCCAATGTTAAAAAGCTCGTTATTTCCTTGTCCGTCCTTTGAAGAAGTTCCTCCAAGTATTCCGCCGAGAAGTCCGTTAAGAGGATTGGAGTTCATTGACTTGTGCTGATTTTGATTTATTGGTTTACTTTGTTCTTCATTGTTTGCCTCAGACTGTGGTGCATCCTGAATTGGTGCACCGTTTACTAAATTCTGTGAGCGCTGCTGCATTTCATGAACACGGCGAATTGCCTCCTCCTGCAT
>CAMWVM010000203.1 GCA_947177715.1 uncultured Ruminococcus sp. | reverse complement strand
CATAGCTATCCGAAAGGATAGGTTGGAGGCTGGGGGACATCTTGCCTAAGTTATAAAAAACGGGCAAACCTTAATAAGGTTTGCCCGTTATCTTTTTTAGTAGTAATTATACCAACTGGATTATAGCCATTTCAGCTGCGTCGCCACGACGTGGTCCAATCTTAACGATCTTTGTATAACCGCCGTTACGTCCACTGTATGATGGTGCAATTTCATCAAACAGTTTCTTTGCTACACTTTCCTTTGTGATATATGAAAGTGCCTGACGCTTTGAATGAAGGTCGCCTGCTTTACCTAAAGTAATCATCTTTTCGGTCATAGCGCTAACCTCTTTAGCTCTTGTTACAGTTGTTTCAATCTTACCGTTTTCGAGAAGATATGTTACCATAGCTCTGAGCATTGCTTTTCTATGGTCAGTTGCTCTTCCCAGCTTTCTTGTGCCTGGCATAGATATTCACTCCTTACTTAATTATCTTCTTCAGAACTGAGGTCATAGCCTAATGAATGCAGCTTTTCCTTAACCTCATCAAATGATTTTTTACCAAGGTTTCTGACCTTCATCATTTCTTCTGCTGATTTTTCGATCAAATCGTTTACTGTGTTAATTCCTGCACGCTTCAGACAGTTAAATGAACGTACAGATAAGTCAAGTTCCTCAATGGTCATCTCAAGGATCTTTTCTTTACCCTTATCATCTTTTTCCACCATAATCTCAACTACATTTGTATCTTCAGACAAATCAATGAAGAGATTCAGATGCTCGTTGAGGAGTTTGGCTGCCAATGATACTGCTTCCTTAGCTGAGATAGTTCCATCTGTCCACAGCTCAAGTGTAAGCTTATCATAGTCGGTAATCTGTCCTACACGAGTATTATCTACTGTATAATTTACTTTGAGAACTGGAGTATATATACTGTCCACAGCTATTACACCAATAGGAGCGTTAGGCATAAGCGCTTTATTCTTTTCTGCAGAAACATATCCACGACCAATGTCGAGAACAATTTCCATATAAAGTTTAGCACCTTCGCTCAATGTTGCAATATGCATATCCGGAACAAGAATATCAACTTCAGAGTCAGTCTTAATATCTCCAGCAGTTACGACGCATTCGCCTTCTGCTTCGATATATACAGTTTTAGGACCTTCACCGTAAAGCTTTGCATTAAGTCCCTTAAGATTAAGGATTATTTCTGTTACGTCTTCCTTAACACCAGGAATAGTTGAAAGCTCATGATGAATTCCATCAATTTTAACAGATGTTACAGCAACACCCGGCAAAGAGGAGAGCAGTACTCTTCTCAGACTATTTCCGAGAGTAGTACCATAGCCTCGCTCTAACGGCTCAAGAATGAACTTTCCATAAGTACCGTTATTTTTAAGTTCGGCTGTTTCAATCTCAGGCTTTTCTATTTTTTCTAGCATTTAAAACCCTCCTGTTTTAAAACTCAATCAGTTTTACACGAATAAATGGTTTTATAAATTCCAGATAACCCGAATGCAGAAAATAATCCGCAATACAAATTACTTAGAATACAACTCAACTATGAGATGTTCTTCAATTTCGTAATCCAGATCTTCCTTAACGGGCATACGGATAACCTTTGCCGACTGCTCATCCTTGTTTACATCAAGCCATGTAGGAGTTACTCTGCCTGCAGTTGTTTCAATAATCTGCTTAAACTTTTCACTCTTCTTGCTGTTTTCTCTAAGAGAAATAACATCGCCGACTTTAATTCTGTATGAAGGAATATCAACTCTCTTGCCGTTTACGTTGAAATGACCATGAACAACAAGCTGACGTGCCTCACGTCTTGTCATTGAAAGACCCATTCTGAAAACTACGTTATCAAGTCTTGATTCAAGACATGTAATAAGGTTTTCACCAGCCTGGCCTTCCATTTTCTGAGCAATTTCAAAATAGTGATAGAACTGCTTTTCTAAAACACCATAGATAAATTTTAATTTCTGCTTTTCCTTCAACTGAAGTCCATATTCAGAAACTTTCTTTCTCTTGTTAGCGTTAGGATCACGCTTTGTCTCCTTAGCAATACCCATAACCATTGGGCTGATACCTAATGATTTACATCTTTTAAGGATTGGTTCTCTGCTTACTGCCATTGTAATTTACCTCCGTTTTTAATGTTATATCGGATCTTAAAGCAATGCTTTTATCCGACTTTGAGTAAACTTAAAACTCAAATTGTCTAATTATACACGTCTTCTCTTAGGAGGACGGCATCCGTTGTGTGGGATTGGAGTAACGTCTTTAATAAGTTTTACTTCTAAATCCTCAGACTGCAAAGCTCTGATAGCAGCTTCTCTTCCTGCACCAGGTCCTTTTACGAAAACTTCAACAGTCTTAAGTCCATGTTCTTTTGCAGCCTTTGCAGCTGTTTCAGCAGCTGTCTGAGCAGCAAAAGGAGTTGATTTCTTAGAACCTCTGAAGCCTAAACCACCTGCAGAAGCCCATGAAATAGCATTACCCTGCATATCTGTGATGGTAACGATTGTGTTATTAAAAGTAGACTGGATATGAACCTGTCCCTGTTCAATATTTTTTCTTTCACGACGGCGACGAACCGTTGTCTTTCTTTTTGGCTGAGCCATTTGTTCACACCCTCCTTACTTCTTCTTGTTAGCGATTGTCTTAACAGGACCCTTACGAGTTCTTGCGTTTGTCTTTGTTCTCTGTCCTCTTACAGGCAGACCCTTACGGTGACGAACGCCTCTGTAGCAACCGATTTCAACAAGTCTTTTAATGTTAAGAGCAACATTTCTTCTAAGGTCACCCTCAACTGTCAGATTTTTATCAATATAATCACGCAATTTAGCTACATCGTCTTCTGACATATCCTTTACTCTTACATCAGGATTAACTCCTGTTTCTTCAAGAATTTTTGTAGCAGTTTTTTGACCGATACCATAGATATAAGTCAAACCGATTTCGATTCTCTTATCTCTTGGAAGGTCGATTCCAGCAATACGAGCCATTATTTAGCTGCACCTCCATTATTGGTTTGTTAGCCCTGACGTTGTTTATGCTTAGGATTCTGGCAGATTACCATAACCTTGCCTTTTCTTTTGATTACCTTGCATTTCTCGCAGATTGGCTTCACTGAAGGTCTTACTTTCATTGAAATACCTCCTCTAATAATAACAAGAATTTTCATTCTTCGCTTCTTTGGAGCAAAGTATAGATTACTTAGATCTCCAAGTGATTCTTCCCTTTGTCAAGTCATAAGGTGACATCTCGACCGTTACCTTATCTCCGGGTACGATTCGAATGTAATTCATACGAAGCTTGCCCGAAACATGAGCAAGTATCTTATGACCATTTGCAAGCTCTACCTGAAATGTTGCATTTGGAAGAGCCTCAACAACTGTACCTTCAAGTTCGATTACGTCTTCTTTTGACATTTAAAAATACCTCCCCGTCTTAAGGCTGACGGTCAGCTGAATTTTGGTTTTGGGTCTTAAACTCACTAATCAGCTTTCTAAGTTTTTTGTTTGTCAGCTCATTAGTATCAATTACAGCATTAACAGGTGAAATGTGCTTTATATTTTTTCGCTTAGGATTTTCAAGCTTTCGCTCTTTTCCATCCGCTATTTCTATAAAGCCGCCGCAGACTCCCACAGCAACGTAAAAGGAATCTTTTTCACGGCCTGCAAGTGCTTTTACTATTGAGCCTGGTACTATATTCACAACGCTGCCCCTTCCCTAAGGC
>CAMWVM010000202.1 GCA_947177715.1 uncultured Ruminococcus sp. | reverse complement strand
CACCATGTGCTGAAGAAGATAGTGCGATCATATGAATAAACCATTCCGTTCAATTCCCAATACTGGAATGAACCGTATTCGTTTGTTTCAGGTGCTGAAAGCTTTACTAATTCATAATTAGCAAACTTATATGAGTCTGTCTGAGGAAGTTCAAAACTGAAATCCAGATCCTCCTCATTTTTCATTAAATATACGCTTCCGTTTGTTACTGTAACGTTATATGGATCATCCGGTATTTCATAAATAGCTTTGAAGGTTACTTTTGAGCCTGCTTTATATTTCTTTGATTCTAATTTTTCGCAGATTTCCTCAATGTCCTCACCTGTTATCGTTTCTTTTACGTTTCCATCATCGTCAAGCACCTGCCAACCCAGAAAATTATATCCCTGTACCTCAAGGAATCTTGGTGCTTTAGGAGAAAAATATGGAATGGCTTTGATTTTTTTTACGTCTGAACTTGAAACCCTTGCGACTGAAACATCTGAGTAATCATTAGTAAGCAGATGATTTCCAAAATCGTCTGTATAATGAAATTCACACTTTACACTTAAATCAATATCTGATGAAGAATCTTCATATGATACTTCACTGCTTGAATCACTTTCAGATGAAGTATCTAATGAATCATAATTACTTGAATCGGTTATAGATGACTCATCCTGTGACAATGATTCTAATGTTTCTATTGAAAAATAACTGAAAAAGTGTCCTTCTAAATTAGTGTAGATGCTATCTGCAATAACTCCGCCTTCATAATTTCCTCCTAAGAGTTTAACATGAGCATTTGGTGCGGCAATGTGTCCTGCTAACCACTCTAATTCAATATTGCTTTGAGCGTCAGGAAAATTCCAAAGGAGTGTCATTCCTTTAAGATTCATTTGACCACCGTGTTCACATGCGATAATATTTTTGAAAGAATTATTATTACTTAATTCTTGACCGTTAATACAAATACATTTCTTATCACTTCCGGGATTACTGTAACCAAATGTAATTTTTAAATCTTTATTATTTACTCCTGTGATAGAAACGCTGTAGTTTCCTTTTGCTAATTGTTCGATTCCATCAACTCCGGTGAAATCAATGGTGTCAATTTTCTCATAAATTGAATAAGGAATGTTATAGCTGCTGTGCTTTGATAAATCAAGTATTACCTTGCTGTATTCCCATGAGTTTTGAGCCATTTCACAGTCATTAATTGATACTGTGTAAGAATTATCTGAAATCTTGTTGCATTGAGATTGTATTTTGTCAAATGTTTCATCAAAATTAATATAATCTGATTTTTGAGTAAACTTTGTAACATCAACATTTGATTCAGCAGTTGAATAATAACATTCTGTATTTTTATATCGTTCAAAATCTCCTGTCAACCATTGTCCTTGTGAAAATTGTCCTGCACTTATTATGTGACCAATATATGAAGGTGAAACATTTACATCACCAAAAGAGTCAACTTTTGCTGAACCTCCGATCACAACTCCGCCTACTGTATGACCGCATATTTCAGCGTTGCCCTTTGTAAATACCTGATAGTTTGTAAGTATGTTTTCAATAATACTCTCCTGTGCATGCAATTCTAAATTGTTAGATGCGAATGCTGTAGCAGCATTTGTGAATAATAAAATAAAACTTAAAACTGCTCCGATTAATTTTTTCTGCATATTGATGTCAAGACCCTTTCTTTAATATATTAAACCTATATAAATAGGTTTTACACTTTTTAATAGCTTAGTACAAAAAAATAAGCTCAAATTGGACTATCATTCACAGTTAAGTGAGTTTAAAACAATACACGTTTTTTCTGTAACGTGTATTGTGCCCGCTGCTTTTTTATATCTTTTTTTGCAGCTCGATATTCCAAAACATTTGAACTAAGCTAAAGATATGTTATTAATGCAAATTAATGTATTTTTTAGCACAGATACTATTATGGATTATTTTCCCTTAAAAGTCAACCCGTAACTTAAACAAACTTAACAAACAACAAGGTGCCTTTTTGTATATAATAACTAAAAATCATATAAAATACATTTTTTAATTTTCCTGTATTATAAGGAGTTTTAAAGATAATCGTATAATTATAACCACAATAATAGTATAGCGGATTTTCCGCTAAAAGTCAACAAAAAATGCATTATCATATATAATAAACTTAATGAATAAAAAAGAATATTTTTGTAAAATATGACCAATAAGGGGCGGTATATGTATATTAGAATAAGAAATCTTAGAGAGGATGCAGATATGACCCAAACACAAATTGCAAAGGTGTTAAATTGCAGTCAGCGTGTTTACAGTAATTACGAGCGTGGAGATTTGGATATTCCAACTGAAATACTTATAAAGTTGGCGAATTTTCACAATGTTTCAGTCGACTATATTTTAAACAGAACCAATAAGAAAGAAACCAATAAATAAAACAGCGATGTATCAAATTTCACATCGCTGTTTTTACGTAACATTATGAACTAAAATAAAAAGAGCTGTTCTTTTCAGAACAGCTCTTAATTAATTAAAACTTTCCACAGCGAGGTCAAAACCAACAACAGTACAAACTAATAACGTGATATGACCCGTGCAGCTGAGCACTAAGCAAGTTCAGCAAAGTACTTGATTGTTCTAACCATCTGGCTTGTATATGAGTTCTCGTTGTCATACCATGAAACAACCTGAACTTCATAGAGATCGTCAGCAATCTTTGAAACCATTGTCTGTGTAGCATCAAACAATGAACCATATTTCATACCGATAACATCAGAAGAAACGATAGGATCAGTGTTGTAGCCGAATGATTCAGAAGCAGCAGCTTTCATAGCAGCGTTGATGCCGTCAACTGTAACGTCAGCACCCTTAACAACAGCTGTAAGAATTGTTGTTGAACCTGTTGGAACAGGAACTCTCTGTGCAGAACCGATAAGCTTTCCGTTCAACTCAGGAATTACAAGACCGATAGCCTTAGCAGCACCAGTTGAGTTAGGAACGATGTTAGCAGCACCAGCTCTTGCTCTTCTCATATCGCCCTTTCTGTGAGGACCGTCAAGAATCATCTGGTCGCCAGTATAAGCGTGGATTGTTGACATGATACCGCTCTGGATAGGAGCATAATCATTAAGAGCCTTAGCCATAGGAGCCAAGCAGTTTGTTGTACATGAAGCAGCTGAAATGATTGTATCATCAGCTGTAAGAGTATTTTCATTTACTGAGAATACGATAGTAGGAAGATCGTTGCCAGCAGGAGCTGAAATAACAACTTTCTTAGCACCAGCATCAATATGAGCCTGTGCCTTAGCCTTTGAGCAGTAGAAACCTGTGCACTCAAGAACTACATCAACACCGATTTCGCCCCAAGGAAGTTCAGCTGCATTAGCCATAGCATAAATTTTTAAAGTTTTGCCGTCAACAGTGATTGTTCCAGCTTCATCATCAGCTTCAACTGTATGAAGATTTTCACCGATTTTACCACAATAGCCACCCTGAGCTGTATCGTACTTAAGAAGATCAGCAAGCATTGAAGGTTTTGTCAAGTCGTTGATAGCAACAACATCATAACCTTCAGCACCAAACATCTGTCTGAATGCAAGACGTCCAATACGTCCAAAACCATTAATTGCGACTTTAACTGCCATAATTAATTTACCTCCTAAAAAAATTCTACTCATATTATACAACATAAATTATAAATTTGCAAGACCTTTTTATAATTATTGTTATATTTATTGAAACAATCCTGCAT
>CAMWVM010000201.1 GCA_947177715.1 uncultured Ruminococcus sp. | reverse complement strand
GGCGTCCTCACCCTCTGACCGTTTACAACCTTCCCACGTGACAGATTTCCATTGCTCACATTTTTTCGACTTCCACCTTGCATTGATGCATTGGAATTAGCCGGACGAATCGTCCTTAACGGAGGAACAACCTTTCCGCAGTTAGCACAAATTTTCATTCCGTCACTAATCCTTGCGCCACAAGACGAACATTTTCTTTCCATAAATTAAAATTCCTTTTTTAAACATGGGCAAAGCCCCTTAGTTTTTCATTAGTGGAACGTTTCCACTGCTGAAGCCTAAATGTCACCACCATTGTCAGTCGTTAGTTACATGTACCTCATAACCGCAACGACCTTACCGAGAATACTTACATTGTCAGCAATAATCGGCTCCATAGTATCATTTTCAGGCTGTAAGCGGAAATGACCATCCTCTTTGTAAAATCTTTTGACTGTCGCAGAATCATCATCAACCATCGCAACAACAATCTCTCCGTTTTCTGCAACAGGAATCTGCTCCGCAATAACAATATCTCCGTCAAGAATAGCAGCGTTAATCATAGATTCGCCCCTTACCTTTAACGCAAACAACGGATAAGCATAATTTTTATCAGGCTGAAAATTTAAGTAACCGGTAACATCTTCAATAGCAGTAATTGGCTGACCTGCCGTTACCGTTCCTACAATAGGAACCTTGATTCCCGGTTTTCCAACCAGTTTAATTGCACGATTCTGATTGTTTCCCTTTTCAAGAAAGCCCTTTTCGGTTAAGGACGCAATGTATCGATGAGCAGTAGAGGTTGATTTAAATCCAAATTCCGCACAGATTTCTCTAACTGTTGGAGGATAACCCTCTTCAAGTCTTTGCTTTATGTATTCAAAGACCTTTCTTTCGTTATCTGACAATTTCATATAATAACCGTTCCCTTTCCCAAAGTATAAAAGACCTCGGCATTTCAGTTTTCCCTAAGCTTCTTTTCCAGCTTTTTCGCCAGCTTATATACGTCCCCGCATCCAAGAGTAATAACTATATCTCCCTCTTTTGCGTTTTCTCTAATGTAATCTATAATTTCATTGAAATTTTTTTCTTTCTGTTCAGCCGTCTGCATGTCAACTATCTCATGAGGAGTATCAAACCAAACAGCGCCGTCGATTTTCTGTGCAAGCTGTTCTGTATAAATACCATGCTCATTTTTTTCACGGCTGCCCATTATATCAGTAATAACTGAAATATCCGCAATGGATAATGCCTTAACAAAATCGTCCATAAGTATCTCAGTCCGTGAATATGTGAATGGCTGAAAAACCGCCCACACACGCTTGAAATCAAGACCCTTAGCTGCTGTCAGAGTACAGGTTATTTCCTGTGGATGATGAGCATAATCATCCACAATAGTAATTCCCTTGACCTCACCAATCTTTTCAAATCGTCTGATAGCTCCCCTAAAAGTTTGAAGTCCCAGCTCAATGCCATCCATGGACACACCCGCATATCTTGCCGCCGCAATAGCAGCCAAAGCATTCAGGACATTGTGATCTCCCGGAACATGAATAGCAAGATTACCTTGATTTTCTCCTTTATAGTACAAGTCAAAATTGGTCTGCAACCCCTTTTTGCCTGTTATCTCAGCAGAATAATCATTTTTTCTGTCAAATCCGAAAGTAATTATCTCCTTGTCAAGACCCTCTATAGCCTTGAGAGTATTTTCATCATCACCATTTATAACTAAAGCCTTTGTAGCTTTTGATGCAAACTTATGAAATGATTTTATAATATTATCCAAGCTTCCGAAATAGTCAAGATGATCTTCATCAACATTTAGAATAACTGCAACATCAGGATAAAGCTTGAGGAAAGTGTCAACAAATTCACATGCCTCGCATACCATAACTTCGCTCTTTCCGGAACGTCCCGAACCTCCGATGCTCGGCAGCTTTCCACCGATAACACAGGATAAATCAACGCCTTCTTCTACAAAAATCTGAGTCAGCATTGACGAAGTGGTTGTCTTTCCGTGTGTGCCCGAAATGCAAATAGCATTTTTATACCAGCTTGTAATTAAACCTAACATTTCCGAGCGTTCAACTGTAATAGCTGAACTTGCCTTTGCCGCAATAAGCTCAGGATTGTCTTCCATAATTGCCGCAGAATATACAATTAATTCTGCGCCCTCAATATTTTCCGCACGCTGCCCCATAAAAACCGTAATACCAAGTTTTCTCACAGCCTCAAGGGTTTCGGTTTCATTGTTATCAGAGCCTGAAATAATATATCCCTGCGTGTGAAGAATCTGCACCAAAGGATACATTCCCGAACCGCCGATACCTATAAAATGAACACGACTTATATTTTTAAGCATCTCATTTGAAATCATTGTTAAGACCATGCTCCGTCAGGGAGCATATCCTCCTTTCGATGTTTTGAGCGTCTTTGCTCAGCAAAATTTCGGTATTTACCGAAAAGCGCAAAACTCGGGTTTGAAAAATAAATTTTTCAAACTGACTTCTCTATGTCAAAAGAATTAATAAACTCGTTTACAAATTGCAGTTTTATACATATATTATAGTACATTTCCGAAAAAAAATAAACCCCTTTTTGAATATTTTTTTGAAATGGGGCAAAAATTAAAACAGAAGTTCCAATAACGACCAATGAAAGGACGAAATAAAATGACTATTACAGAAATTAGAGTAAGAAAATTAATATCAGAGGGTAAACTTAAAGGAATCGTCAGCATAACGATCGACAATGTGCTTGCCATCCATGACATAAAAATTGTTCAGGGCGAGGAAAGACTTTTCGCCGCAATGCCAAGCCGTCGTGACGACAGCGGAATGTTCCGTGATATTGTCCACCCTATAAACGGTGAAGTCAGAAAAGAATTGGAAGATCAGATACTTTCAGCATATAAAATGGAGCTTGACCGTCAAAGCGTCGAATCATAACCTTAGCGCAGAAAAATAAACATACCTCTATCAATTAAACTCATCGCAAATAGATACGTCAATTTAACAAAAAACCGTGTCCTGCTTTGTGCAAAGATACGGTTTTTGTTTTAACTTAGACATATTTAATTCATAGTTGCACGTTTGCGTGCAAAAAACGTCCAAATGGGGCTATAAGTGACGGGGGTACTTTGGTGCACGGCACTTGTCACGATATCAGTTTGTGATATTTTGTTGCTCTTACCCCACTGTGACAGGTTTGCAAATTTTTATTTTCAATTATTTAAACTCGCCTGAAGTAATAACATTTCCGTCCATATCCAAGTATTCAACAATAACTGATTCTGTTGTAGGAACAGCAAGCTTTAAAGAATCAAGAACCTGCACGAATGTATCCTTCTGAGATTCCAAGCCCTGGTCTAAAGCAGCTTTAACTGTTTCTGTATCACCAACGTCAGTAGTGTACTTGTATGTATATACGAGTGAATTTTCACGTGCCAAAATGTCCATTTCCATGCCAGAGTCTTTTAATGCATCCTTCAAAACATCAAATGTTTCTTTGTTTTCATCAATAAAGTCCTGAATAGTTTTGCCCTCAGAAACGTCAGTTGATACCTCTGATTCTTCAACTGATGATTCAACAGAAGCCTTTGATTCAACCTTTTCAGCCGATGAATCGTCCTTAGTTCCGCATGCTGCAAATGACAGACATATTGTCAGACAGCTTAAAACAGCAAGTAGTTTTTTCATAATTATCTCCTCCATAATATTCAAATAAGGGCTTGCCCGTTTTCAACGTGGCAAGGTCAGCTTCAGCTGACG
>CAMWVM010000200.1 GCA_947177715.1 uncultured Ruminococcus sp. | reverse complement strand
CATCTGCCCTCATACAATATAAAAATAATAAGAAATCGGAGATTTAATATGTTAAAAACCAACCCTCAGCTTCTCCACGAAATTGAGAATATGTATTCATGGTGCCGTGATTCTATGATTAAAAGTGTCCTTGAAGGAATAATAGGTAACGTCTGGTGTGATAACTATATCCATCCCAAGTCTGCCGCTGTTTTTGCAGGTGACTTTGCCTATTTGAGCGGACATCCCTGTGCTCACGCAGAGTTAATTGAGATTTTGAAGAAAAAAGATGACCATTGTGTAATAATTCCTCAGTCGGACGATTGGTTTGAACCACTTGAAAATGCCGGACTTAAACTGAAAAAAACAGTGCGTTTTCATACCGCAATTCCCGATTATGGCTTTTCATCGGATAATCTGAACCGAATTATTTACAAAATCAATGAAATCTCTGGTGCAAAGATGAAAAAAGTTGATGAAACGGATTATTATTTGCTCAAGGAATGTCCTTGGGAAAATGCCTTTGTCAGTAATTTCAAAGATTATGACGACTATTTCCGCCACGGTTTCGGGTATATTATTTATATAAATGAAGAAATCGCTTCATGTACATCAACCTTCGGATATTATAGTAAAGGCGTCGAAATTCAGGTAGCAACTAATCCGAAATACAGAAGAAAAGGACTTGCCCAAATTTGTTCCGCAGCGTTCATATCCCATGCCTTAGAAACAAATAAAATTCCTCATTGGGACGCAGGAAATGAATTTTCTTTAAAAATAGCTCAAAAGCTTGGATATATCCCCGATGGAGAATATACAGCATATGAAAAATATTAATGCACAAAGACGTTTTATGAAAGGATAATAAAATGAAATACGATTATCGTAAAGTGATATACAACAAATTAAAAAAAGCAGGTAAAAAGCCTGTTAAATTTAAAGATTTACTGAAGAGCTGCCGAACAAAGAAATTTGATTTTGATAAGTTTGTCAAGACAGTGGACAAAATGAAAGCCAAAGGTGAAATCATGGAAAGCAAACTTGGTTTCACCCTCGTGAATAAAAAGAAGCTTACTAAATGTACAGTTTCTAAGCTTAACAAAACTTATGGCTTTGTCAGAAACTGCGACACTGACGAAGAGATCTTTATCGCAGGAAAATACCTCAAAGGCTCAATGCCTGGAGATACCGTCCTCGTCAGAACTTTTAAAGGTAATGGCGATTGTACCGAGGGCGAGGTTATCTCTATAACCGAGGAAAAATTCAGCCGTTTCACGGGGGAACTCGTTAGTGAATTCGGCACGCTGAAAATTATACCCGATTCACTTTCAAAATATGCAATGAAGTTTGAAAATCCCTTGGATGTCGAGTTGCATGAGGGAGATAAAGTAATGGCACAAGTAATAAAACGAGGAGAAAAGCATTCTCAACATTTTTGTAAAATACTTTCAAGCTTCGGAAGCTCCCTAAACGCTTCAGCCTGTGCACTTTCGGTTCTGGAAGTAAACGACCTCACCCCAATTTTCCCTCCGGAGGTTATATTTGAAGCAAAACAAGTGTCGGATTATCAGTTAATAAAAAATGAAATTTCAAACCGACTTGACTTAAGAGATAAAATTATATTTACTATAGACGGTGCTGATACTAAGGATATTGATGATGCAATTTCTGTGGAGAAAACCGATTCAGGCTTTGAACTTGGCGTTCATATTGCTGATGTTTCCCACTATGTAAAACCTAAATCACCGCTGGACAATGAAGCGTTTAAAAGAGGGACAAGCGTTTATTATGCTAATCGTGTGATTCCTATGCTTCCAAAGGAGCTTTCAAACGGTATCTGTTCACTTAATCCGCAGGAGGACAGACTTGCTTTTTCCGTACTTATTGATCTTGACGAGAACGGAAAAATAAAAAACTACAAGTTTGCAAAAACAGTTATACGTTCAAGAATAAAAGGCGTATATTCTGAAATAAATGAGCTTTTAGAAGGGTATAACTCCAAGAACCTATGCAAAAAATACGCCGAAGTAATGGATACATTCCCTATCATGACTGAACTTGCAGACATTCTGGCAAGAAATAAAAAACAACGAGGTGCTCCGCAAATTGAAAGCGTTGAAAGCAAGCTGATTATAGATGAAAAGGATATCTGTATTGACGTTATCCCCCGAACAAGAGGCAGAAGTGAGGAAATAATTGAAGATTTCATGCTTACAGCCAATGAATGTGCAGCAAGATTCGGCATGGAAAACAATCTTCCTTTCGTTTACCGTATTCATGAAAATCCATCAGACGAAAAGTTAGAAGGTTTGAAAGATGGTCTGGTTAAGCTGAACATTCCCTTTAATTATAATGGTGCAATTAAGCCAAAGGACTTAGCTGATATCCTTGAAAAAACCAAAGGAGAATCGACTTTTGCCATAGTCAATAATCTTGTTCTGAGATCAATGTCAAAAGCGAAGTATTCCACTGAACCTGTGGGACATTTCGGGCTTGTACTTGACGATTACGCCCATTTTACATCACCGATAAGACGTTATCCTGACCTAACAATTCACAGAATTATGTCAGATTTCTTATCAGGACTCACTGCCGAAAAATGCAATACAAAATATCAGAAATTCGTATACGCCTCTGCCGAGCAGTCTACAAACACTGAAATCAAGGCAATGACAGTGGAAAGAAGCTGCGAGGATTGCTATAAGGCTGAATATATGAAAACCCATATCGGCGAGTTATTTGAGGGAATTATCTCCTCGGTTACCGATTTCGGAATGTTCATACTTTTACCGAATACCTGCGAGGGATTACTTCATGTGGATAATCTTGAAGACGGCGAGTATTACTATGACGGTTCTATGAGCCTGAAAAACCTTAACACAGGAAGTATCTACAAAGTTGGTGATTCTATCAAGATCAAAGTTCTTGATGCAAACGTCAATTCGGGTAAAATTGATTTTACGATATCCGATGAGGAATAACACAGTGCTGCTATGAATAAAATACAAAAAACTGACGATATATACAAAAATCGGCTTTGCTTTTTATGCAAAACCGATTTATTTTTTTGCAAGATTTTTCAACTCTATGAATGCACATTTCAAATTTTAAATTGAAATGTGCATTTTTTATTCATTGACAGGAATTTTATTCATGTGATATAATTAATAACAAATTGTGTTACCTGATTATACCGCAGGCTATTTTTTCTCCTGAATTACCGGAAGGCTTAGTGCGATAATCATCGGCGTTTGCATGAATTACCACGGCACAACCTTTTACCTGGCACGGACGGAAACGGTCGGTAAACACTGCACTCCATGCATATCCTCCATTACTTAAAATAACAGGCAAATCCCCTGTATGAAACGGGTGGTCGCTTTCAGTCAGATTCAAGTGGGTGCCTGCATTTGCAAAAGGATCTTCTTCGTTTCCTGTACAGGAAATTCCGTTATGTATATGGACTGCGAAAAAGTTATTATTTCTGGGAAGTCCATTTACTTCTATTACTGCAACAGTTCCGCCCCCTGCGGCATATAATGATACAATACCCTTGATCTGAGGATATTCGGAAGATCCTTTTATTTGCGCTGTGGCTTGAGGAACCCCCAATAAGATACGCTGATTTAATCTCATTTTAAAACACCTGCTTTCAAGTAATTCAAATAAGGGATTGCCGTTTTCAACGTGGCAAGTCAGCTTCAGCTGACATTTTTAGTTGGAGATTGTACTCCTACTAAAAACATAATGGCTCCCGCC
This sequence comes from uncultured Ruminococcus sp., assembly GCA_947177715.1. GTDB lineage: Bacteria > Bacillota > Clostridia > Oscillospirales > Ruminococcaceae > FB2012. The sequence continues at coordinate 16 of CAMWVM010000200.1, read as the reverse complement.
GCCACAGCTATCCGAA
>CAMWVM010000199.1 GCA_947177715.1 uncultured Ruminococcus sp. | reverse complement strand
GGGGCTAACGCCCAGTCGTTTGTTGAATGACGGGGCGATGCCCCTTATTGAATATTAACACATTCCATTTTAAAATACAACCGAAAAACGTCGCATTTCTCCCGTTATTAATCTTTTTCCAGCTGATAAGCCTTAATTCTTGACGCAAGAAATAATGAACCGCATACAAGATTAAGACCATTAGGATTTTGACGTTTCAGTCGTTCTAAGGTTTCTTCGGGCGAAAGCTGAGAACAGCTTGCCTTTCCTCCTGACTTTTCTATTATTTTAGCCAGTTCGCCTTTTGGTATTTCAAGATTATAATATCCATCAACACATATAAATTCGTCGATAACAGGTATAAGCTGTTTTATCGCATCCGCAGAATCCTTTCCCTTTATCATACCAATCATCGCAATCTTCGGGCTTCGCTCAATGCCTTCCATAACCTTAGACAATGCTTTTGTGCCATCAGGATTGTGTGCCCCGTCAAGAATTGTCAAGGGATTATTTGAAATGACTTCAACTCTTGCAAAAAGCTTGGCTTTTTGAAGCCCTGCTTTTATATTGTTTATAGTAAGCGGCAGTACTTCCGCAGCAAGTTTTGCCGCTTCAATAACTGTCAGAGCATTATTTATCTGATGAAGTCCTCCCATTGAAAGCTCAAAGTTTTCACCCTTATAGTTAAATTTACAGCCGAATATATCCCACTTTTCAGCCCGGCAAAGAGATAAATTGGGAATAACCAGCTGTGACTCCTTTTCCATTGCCCTTTCCCTTACAACTCTAACTGCAGAAATATCATTTCCTGCGGACAGAACACATGGGCAGTGAGGTTTTATAATTCCTGCTTTTTGATATGCGATTTTTGCTATGGTATCACCCAGAATCTCAGTGTGATCAAGTGCTATTGAGCCAATTACAGAAACCAAAGGATTTTCAATAACATTTGTGCTGTCAAGAAGTCCTCCAACCCCTGTTTCCAGTACAACAACATCACAGTTATGTCTTAGAAAATACGTAAAAGCAACAGTTTGAGTAATTTCAAACTGTGAAAAGTCCTCATAGTTTTCCAAAGCCGTAATCACCGGCTTTATTTTACAGGAAATGTCCTCAAGCTCACTGTCAGATATATTTTTCCCGTTTATCTTGATTCTGTCGTTATATTCTATAAGATAAGGAGATGTAAAAAGTCCGGTTTTATACCCTGCGTCAATTAAAATCTCGCTGAACATCTGTGCCATCGAGCCTTTTCCGTTAGTACCGGCTATGTGTATAAATTTCAGTTTTTTTTGCGGATTCCCCACAGCGTCAAGCAGTCTTTTTATTCTGTCAAGGTTATCAATCTTTTTTCCTTTTTTAGAAAATCTGTTGATAAAGTCCATGTGTTTATTTTGTTCGTTCATTACTTTGCTTCATCTCCGTTTATTCCTCGTTAAGCATATCTGAAAGCTGCTGCGCAACGCTCAAATTAACTCCTGCTGCCTTTGCAATTTCTTCGGCAGAAGCTTTTTTCAAATTGTCTTTTGTTTTAAATTCCGTCATAAGCTTTATTGCTTTTTTCTCGCCTATTCCTTTTATTTTTGTCAGCTCAAGCTGATATGAAGTCTTTTTGTGTTTTGCCGCCTGATATGTTATAGCATATCGGTGAACCTCGTCCTGAATTCGAGTAACAAGATTAAAAGCGCTGCGGCTTTTGGTCAGGCTTATTTCCCCTCCTCCTGTTGCAACAGCACGAGTTCTGTGCTTTGAGTCCTTAACAAGACCGAAAACAGGCACTTCTATACCCATACTTCTTATAACGGGAGTAACAGTATTTACATGGCCCTGTCCGCCGTCCAACAAAATCAAATCAGGCAAGGTTGAAAATCCCTCATCTGTTTTTTCATAATAATTCCTGAATCTGCGTTCAAGAACCTCACACATGCAAGCATAGTCATTTTGCTCCTCCACAGTTTTTATGGAAAATTTCTTGTAAAACTTCTTGCAAGGGCGACCGTTTTCAAATACGACCATGCCTGCTACCATATTGGACGATGCAAGGTTTGATATATCATAACATTCGATAAATTTGGGCGGTTTAGATAAGTTTAAAGCTTTTGCAAGCTCTTCAAGAGCAGTAATTTCTTTACCGGTTCGCCCTACCTTAATTGATAAATATTCCGACGCATTGCTTTTAGCAAGGGTTGTCAGTCTTAAAAGATGACCTCTTTTAGGTGTTGATATATTTACTGCATGTCCCGACTTTTCCCTGAGCCATTGCTGCAAAAGCTCATAATCGTTTATCTCTTCATCAAGCAGTATTTCACGAGGGATAAAGTCCTTGGAAGAATAAAATCTTAAAATAAATTCTTCTCTCATTTTTGCCTGATCTTCCTTTTCTCCCAAAAAGAAATCAGCCTTGTCAAAAAGTCTGCCATTCCTATACATGATAACACTGGCACAAGCCATTTCACTGTTTTGTGAAATGGCGATTATATCAGTATCTTTCATGTTTGAGTCAATTATCTTCTGATTTTCCGCAGCCTTGGCAATGGCTGAAATTCTGTCCCTCAGCTTTGCCGCAAGTTCGAAATTTAATTCTTCCGCCGCCTGTTCCATTTCCTTTGTAAGCCGTTCCACGGATTCCGATGAACCTTGCTTTATATAATCTACTGCTTGTTTTACTGTGTTTCTATATTCTTCAGCAGAAATTCTGCCGGTACAAACGCCCATACACTGCTTTATATGGTGATTAAGACAAGGTCTTGCCTTTCGGAAATCTCTTGGAAAAACCCTGTTACATGTAGGCAGCATGAAAACTTTGTTAGCTTCTTTAACAGCCTGTTTTACCGTATATGAACTGGTATAAGGCCCTATATATTCCGCACCATCGCCATTTTTTTGAAGTACAGCAGTTATCCTTGGATATTCTTCATTGGATACCCGAATATAACTGTAGCCCTTGTCATCCTTTAAAAGAATATTGTATTTGGGAGTATATTGCTTAATAAGAGAGCATTCCAAAACCAAAGCCTCAAATTCCGAGTCGGTTACAATAAAATCATAATCATAAACATTAGAAACCATTTTCCAAACTTTTGGAAGATGATCCTGTCCTTGCCGAAAATATGACGTAACTCTTTTTTTAAGATTTTTAGCCTTGCCGATATATATAATTTTCTCACTTTTATCTTTCATAATATAACAACCCGGTTTTGCTGTAAGCTTTGAAGTTTTATCCCTCAAATAAGGCAGCCTTGGATTGTTTTCATCAGTTATATGCATATCAAGTTCTCCGTTTCTTGTTTACGTCAAAACTTCATATTCCCGAAGCTCACAGTTTCCCATAAAGAAATGTGAAAATCGTTCTGTTGTCATGTCTTTAAAATATGTTTCAATTACCCTGCAAACCCCGCCGTGACATACTAAAAGAATATTCTTATCTTTATATGTTTCCTTTATTTCATCAAGTAAACTGTAAACCCTGTGAGCAAGCTGTAGTAAAGATTCACCGCCGTCAGGCATTTTGCATCCAAATTCAGTCTTTGCCTGTGCAAATCCTTCAGCACTCCGGTGTTTTCCTTCATAGCTGCCGTAATCCCATTCAGTAAGGCGGTTGTCTATTATTATATCTTTCCCGATTCTTTCTGCTGAAAACTTTGCAGTTTTTATAGCCCTTGAAATAGGGGAGCATATGATTATATCTATATTATTTAACTTTTCAACTTTATCTGCAAGAGCTTTTGCCTGTTCAATACCCTTTTCCGTTAATTCAACATCTGTTATACCGCAAATTCTATCTTCTTTATTCCAAACTGTTTCGCCATGCCTTGCGGAGTATATCTTCACTCTGTTCGCCTCTTTCCTCAATAAGGGGCATCGCCC
>CAMWVM010000198.1 GCA_947177715.1 uncultured Ruminococcus sp. | reverse complement strand
GGTCAACGTCACTCTTCCAATTGTTGAGGTCTTCTGAACCTGTCCAAATTACTTCTTCATCTGAAGGTTCTGTTGTGCTTGAAGAATCTTCAACTTCACTGCTTGAATCTTCAACTTCTGAGCTGCTGTCAGGTTTGCTTGGAGTTTGTGGATCGCCAATAGTAATTGTACGATTTAAACCATTTCCGAAATTAAGAACGAATATATCGCCCATTACTTGATCGCCGTCTTCAAAGCTTCCTACAGCTTTTGAAACAATAAAGCAATACTCTGTGCTTTCAGACCAGTTCCAAATCTCTTTTGCTACATCATTAGCGTTAACTTTTACGCCATTAGCAACAACGGATTTGTAAGCCTTGTCTGTTAGCTCTTGTGTTTCTACTTCCTGAAAGTTGTCAGGATCGTTTGCGGTAGCAGCTTCAATATACCATTCTGCTGAAGCTCCGTAAACAACGTCTGATTCTTTAACAACAGCAAGGAAACGAACATCCTTTCCTGTTTCTTCTGCACTGTTTCTAAGCTGATACTTGATCAAGCCGTTCAATGCAGGAATTAATGGAGTTTCAGGTTCTGAATCAGCTGATACTCCAAAAGAAGACACACTAGCCAATGTTGAAATAGCAAGTGCTCCGGCTACTATACCGGATAAGATCTTTTTGATTTTCAAATTAAACACCCTTTCATTTTATTTTTTGATCTCGTAGCTTATTAGCCACTTTAATAATAACATGTGCCATTAAATAATTACAACAAATGTTACTTGAAAAATAACAGTTATTTCCGAATTTATGTGCTTTTTTACTGCAAATTGAATGAAAATATATAGTTGTTGTGTTGTAAAATTATCGGATTTGTAGTATAATAAAATTAACAAACAAATTTGAACTATAGTGTTTTTGCTGAATTTATAACAACGACTTATGTCCCCCCGCCTCTAAGGGGCTAACGCCCAGTCGTTTGTTGAATGACGGGGCGATGCCCCTTATTGAATTTGTTAAGAAAGGAAACGGTCTGAAAGTGAAAATAAAAAAAGGATATAAGCTCAGGAAGGTTGCCGGTGAATATATCGTGATTCCGTTGACTGATACCGCAAAAACTGTTAATGGAATTTTCAGGCTTAATAATGAGGCTTCGGGACTATTCAAGCTGTTCTTAACAGAGAAAAGCGTGGATGACGGAGTTAAGCATTTGGTTGATAACTATGGAATTTCTGAGGAACAGGCTTTGTCTGATGTAAAGGACTTCATTGATGTGCTCGAAAATTACGATATGATTGAAGAGTAATTACTTCACTGCCGGGATTAATTAAAAGCATTAGAAGCAGCCCCGATTGTGTAAAAAAATTACGGGGCTTTGCTTCTTATTGTTTTGTGTGAATAAATTGTTTCTATATTGTAAAAAAACTGCTCTGCTATTGTATTTATAAAAGAACTGTGGTATAATATAAAAGCTGTATGAGTAGGGAAAGATATTGGGATATAGCCAAGAGGTAAGGCAACGGACTTTGACTCCGTCATTCCGATGGTTCGAATCCATCTATCCCAACCAAATACCTTTTTTTAATATTGGGGTATCGCCAAGTGGTAAGGCATCGGACTCTGACTCCGACATTCCAAAGGTTCGAATCCTTTTACCCCAGCCAAATTGCCCATGTGGCGTTTACTCGTTGTCACCTCTGTGATAACGAGTTTTTTTCTTTAATTCATTAGGATATATGTGGGATTATTATGCCCATTTTATATAAATGTAAAAAATTAAACTTTTATTTTTTTTGTTTGGTGATTGTCGATTATTGTAATATTTTGCAAGGAGTGATGTTATGATAAACAGTGCGTTTTGTTTAGCGTTAATTGATAACGAAGCGGATAAAGCTGCGTTTGACTATATGGTGAGAAAATATGAAAAACGCTTATTTCATGTTGCTAATAATATCTTGAAAAACAATTCTTCAGCTGAGGAAGCAGTTTATGAAGGTTTTTTCAGAATTGCAAAATGTTTTCAAAAAGTTAACAATCTTAATGTGCACGAACTTGAGGCATATTTGATTGTTACTGTTAGAAGCGTTTGTTATCAAATGTATAACAAGGAAAAAAATAATAAAAGTGATTTATCTTTTGATGAGTTGATATTTGAACCTCATTTTGAAGAGGCAAACAAATATGACTATGCTCTTCTTAAGGCAGAGATAGCCGGATTAGAAGAGAAATATAAGAATGTACTTGTCTATACATATTTCTATGGAATGAACGCTGAAGAAACTGCCAGCGCAATGGGAGTTTCAAGAAGAACGGTATATAATTATATCAAAGAAGCAAGAGCAATTCTGATAGAAAAATTGGGAGATGAGAATGATGGATAAGAATTCAAGCCTATATTATGCTTTGAAAGAGGTGATTGTTGATCCTGCGAGTCAATATATGTCTGAGGTTAAGGATTTAAATCATCACTTTTCTTATCAATATAGGAGAAATATTTCCAATCTTACAAGAAATGCTGAGCCTGTTGCTCATAGAAGTATCAAGTTTAACTTCAAACTGGCGGCGAGCTTAATTGCAGCAGTTATAACCGTTAGTGCATTGGGCGTAACAGCCGAAAAGGAGGTAGATAGAAACTGGAGAATTGAAACAACAGAAACAATAGACCATCATCAGGGCGCAATAGATTTTAATTTTATACAAGGTGACTTTAACGGCTACGAGGCAATGGTTGATTCTAATATGTATTTCCCTGCATATATACCCAGCGGCTTTGAGTTTGACAAAGAAAACAGTGAACCTGAAGATGGTTACTATAGTTATGTTGATGAAGATGGTAATTATATAGTTTACAGCGAATCCGGTATAACGGCATCTCCGTCAATAGATAATGAACACCTGGTAAGAGAAAAGGTAACTATTCATGGTTATGAAGCTGACTTGTTTTATGATTATGATTACGGTTCAGGTGTTCTTCTATGGAGAGAAGAATATAAGGTATTTACCGTTGCCGGAATAGTAGATAAAAGCGAACTAATAAAGGTCGCAGAGTCAGTTAGGAGGCGTAAATAAAAATAGTTACAAAAAATGAATTAAAATTTAAAAACTTTCATTTATAATATATTATAGAAACTTATTATGAAAGGAAGTTTAAAATGCGCAAGTTTATTTCTTTATTAATCACATTATGTTTGGCTTTCTGTGCGGTTTCATCTACAGCATCTGCCTCACTTAGCCAATCAGGCATTTCTCCCTATTACTTATATGCAAATGATGTAGAACCTAAAGCTTCATGGACCGGTTCCAATTCGGTTTATTTTACTTGTGAAGTAACAGGTGAATCAGCAGTAACTCAGATTAAGGTTTATCTTTATCTTGAGGAATATTATAACGGTTCTTGGAGAAATGTTGATTCAGTAACCAAAACAGTAAACGCGAAGAGCACTAAAGCAAGTAAAACTTATACTTCAGCTGTAAAAGGCAGAAAGTATCGTGCTTATGCAAGCGTATTTGTTTATAGCGGTTCAGCCTATGAACATGTAGAGAAAAGAAGTTCAACTATCTAAAAATATTAATTGAGAAAGAGTCTGCATTTTTTGCAGGCTTTTTTTCATTTGAAAAAATTGCAAAAGATTTTAACGCATTGCTTAATTCAAACCGAGCATAATATTTTTATAACTTAGGAGTACAATCTCCCACTAAAAATGTTAGCTAAAGCTGACCTTGCCGCGTTGAAAACGTGCAGGCCCTTATTTGAACCTACGACTTATGTCCTCCACATTTAAGGTGGCGGATTCATTGAGTGCTTGTCCCCCCCCGGGCGCTTATACACATCTCCGAGCCCACGAGACTCCTGAGGATGGGGTATGGGGGGGTGGGGGGGGAAAAAAG
>CAMWVM010000197.1 GCA_947177715.1 uncultured Ruminococcus sp. | reverse complement strand
ATAGGATACTCCCCTTGCAGAGAACTCATTTTCGCCCTCAATGTTCAAATGCCTGTGCAGTGCTCCTGCAGCATAAATTACACTCTTTGACTGAAGCTCATTGCCATCTTTAAACGTGAGCGCAAACACATTATCATTTTTCTTTATATCAACAACTTCTCCGCTTATAAATTTTGTTCCTAAACGTTCCGCATGTTCACGAAACTTTTCGCCCAGCTCATAACCACCAATGCCATAAAGTCCGGGATAATTGTCTACCCTCTCGGTTATAGCAATCTGTCCTGAACCCATATAATCCTTTTCTATCACCGCAAAATTTAATTTTGCTCTTGCAGCATATATTGCAGCTGTAAGTCCCGATGGTCCGCTTCCTACAATCAAAATGTCATACATAATTATGTTTATGTTCTATACGGAACATTTTCTCCTTTCATTGTTACGTCATTTCAAAATTAGTTCAACTTTTCGTTTATTATTCCCTCAAGCTTCTCTTTCGGCAAAAGTCCCACAGAACTTTCAACCATGTTTCCGTCCTTATAAAACACAAGGGTTGGAACTGATATTATTCCCATTTTAAACGAAATCAGACTGTTTTCATTTACATTGATTTTCATAATTTTCAGCTTACCGTCAAAATCATTAGAAAGCTCCTCCAAAATCGGTGCAAGTCTTTTGCATGGACCACAGGTTTCTGAATAAAAATCCACAAGCACAAGCCCTTTTGAATTTAAAACTTCCTGATCATACTGCTTCTCATTTATATTTGTTACCATAAAATCAAACTTCCTTTCTTTACTACCATTGTTCTCATTAACTGCTTTTTTATTCTTTCTATTTTAATAAGACACATCAATCGCTAAATATAGTATACAATATTAGTGTTGTTTTTTCAATACCTTATTCATATATTAATTTTAAAACCACACGAATTTGTACAATTTATTAAATTTTCGGCAAATCCTTTTAAAACAGAATAGTATATGCTATAATAAAATCAAGTAAAAATATATTATTCTTTTAAGGAGGAATTACAATGAATATTGCCGTTGCTCAGTCAGGAGGACCAACCTGTGCCATTAATGCTTCACTTTTGGGAGTGTTCAAGCAAGCACTTAAAACACCTGAAATTGACGCTGTTTTCGGTTCAATTAACGGAATTGAAGGCATAATCAACGACAAGCTTGTTGATTTAAAGCTCATCATCAAAAACACTGATGATATGGAACTTTTAAAGCAAACTCCTTCAACTGTTCTCGGATCATGCAGATATAAATTACCCGAACCCAACTCAAATGACGAGGTCTATGACATCATTTTAAATTGCTTTGAAAAGCATAGAATTCAAGCCTTTTTCTATATAGGCGGAAATGATTCCATGGATACTGTAGCAAAACTTTCGGCTTTCTTTAAAAGCAGAAATAAGGATATAAAAGTTATTGGCATTCCCAAAACCATAGATAATGATCTTCCTGAAACAGACCACACTCCGGGATTTGGATCTGCTGCTAAATATGTTGCGGCAACTGTACAAGAGATAATTCGCGACAGCTCGGTTTACTCAAATGATTCCGTTACAATAGTAGAAATCATGGGACGCCATGCAGGCTGGCTAACAGCTTCAACCTGCGTACTTCGTGCCAACGACGAGCTTGCGCCGCATCTTATATACTTACCTGAATGCGAATTTTCAGCGGAGAAATTTATCGAAGATGTAAGAATTCAGCAGGCAAAGCACAAAGCTGTTATAGTTGCAATTTCCGAGGGAGTTGAAATTCCCGACGCTGACGGAAGCTATCAGTCGGGAGCTGTAGACGTATTCGGACATAAATATCTGTCAGGAATCGGAAAGGTTCTTGAAAATCTCGTTCGTGACAAAATTGGCTGCAAGGTACGTTCCATAGAGCTTAATGTAATGCAAAGGTGCTCCTCCCACATCAGCTCTAAAACCGACCTTGATGAGGCTGAATTAATCGGAGCAAAAGGCGTCGAAGCTGCCCTTCAGGGAAAAAGCGGAGAAACCATGGTTTTTAAACGCATATTGGACAAGCCTTATGTTATAACCGTTGACAGTGCAGATGCCACACTTATTGCAAACCACGAAAAGTTCTTCCCAAAAGAATGGATCAATGCAGAATGCAACAATGTATCTGACAAAGCAGTGGATTACTTCCTGCCCCTTATACAAGGCGAAGTAAACATCGCAATGAAAAACGGAATGCCTGTACATTTTAAGATATAAAAACACAAAAGCCGCACTTTCCACAGTTGGAATGTGCGGCTTTAATATTCAATGAATAATAAAAAGCTATGTTGTACACGTAATTTCATTGTGCAGTTTGTATAATTTTGCCGTAATAATTTGTGCACATATCTGAATTTTATTCGAATTTCATTCATAGTTGCACATTTGCGTGCAAAAAATGCCTCAAAAAGTGCTATAAGTGAAGGGATCTTAGCGCAGACGGAGAAATTCTTTCATCTAAAAATCCTTGTACATTCTGTAAACAGAAACATTATAAAGCGTTCTTGTTTACATACTTAGTCTTAAGCTTTGAATATACAATTTTCTGTGAGCTGTAAAGTCCGTAATATCCTGAAAGCATATAGCTTACTCCACAGGCAAATGCAAAAAGCATAAGCCCCTCTGTGCCAAACATTTCAATGCTCAAAAAAATTGACGCTATGGGACAGTTCACTACTCCACAAAAAAGGGAAATCAATCCCACTGCTGCACCAAACTGGGGAGATAATCCCAGCAATGACGCAGCTGCACATCCGAAAGTAGAGCCTATAAACATTGTGGGCACAATCTCTCCGCCCTTAAATCCTGCTCCTATTGTAATAGCAGTGAAAATTATTTTCAAAACAAAGCTATACCAGTGAGCTGTACCCTGTTCCAATGCTGCGGAAATCACATCTGCTCCTGCTCCGTTATAATCCTGATTGCCGATAATAACCGTAAGCAAAATTATTGCACAACCGCCTACAAAGGCTCGTACATAGGTATTATTAAAAGTTACTTTTAATTTATAGTGAGTATACTTCATTGTCACACAAAAAAGAATACTAACTAATGCACACAATGCGGCAAGAACGCCTGTCCGTATCACAGAAACTGTATTCAGCTCAGGCACAAACTTTGTAATATTAAATGCAACAGCATGAGAACCGAAAAAAAGTGAGATTTTATATGCTACTAAAGCCGAAGCTATACACGGAACAAGCCCTGCATAGTAAATCACACCCACGCTTATAACACCCATTGCAAAAAAAGCGGCAGTAAGCGGAGTGCCGAAAAGCGATGAGAAAACTGCGCTCATTCCACACATTATCACAAGACTCATATCCTTTTCGTCCAGCTTAAACAGCTCACCGACCTTTGCACCGATACTTCCGCCAAGCTGCAAGGCAGCACCCTCACGTCCGGCAGAACCTCCTACCAGATGGGTAATAACTGTTGACACAAAAATCAGCGGTGCCATTACTATGGGGACATGCCGATCAGATCTCACTGAGCTTATTATCATATTTGTGCCGGGGTCTTCTTTCAGTTTGCAAAGCTTATAAAGACCTGCTATAACAAGTCCGCCAACAGGCAGAAAAAAGATTACAAAAGGATAATCTTTTCTCAACTCATTTGCAAAAGCAACGGATTTATAAAACAATGTGCCTACTCCGCCGCCTATAAAACCTATTACAATCGCAATAAACAGCCACTTCACAAAAGTCCACGCATATTTTTTGACAGTAAGAAGCACTCTGAAAACTAAAGATTTTTTTATCATATTCTTCACCCTGATATGGACAGTTTTCAATTAACCATTCACCAATAACAATTCAATAAGGGGCATCGCCCCGTCATTCAACAAACGACTGGGCGTTAGCCCCT
>CAMWVM010000196.1 GCA_947177715.1 uncultured Ruminococcus sp. | reverse complement strand
GAAGACCATAAAGATATGCTTTTCTTGGCATTGTTGAGTGGAAAGCAGTATCAAATACAACAACTTGAGGAGTACCCTCCGGTAAAACAGCCTTACATGCACGAAGTGCTAAAGCGTGCGGATGATTATGTACAGGTGCAAGCTCAGCAAGAGCGTCAATTTTATCAATAACTTCATCTGTTACAAAGCATGTTTCTTTAAATTCCTCAGCGCCCTGAACAACACGATGACCAACAGCTGAAACTTCAGCCATAGAGTCGATTACCTTTCCCTCACCGGTTGTAAGAACTTCCACAAGCTTTTCAAATGCTTCAGTATGGGTAGGGAAGCTGTACTCAGCTTCAAAAGCTTGTCCATCGCCGGTTTTATGAGAAATGTGACCATCGATTCCGATTCTGTCACAATTACCCTTTGCGATAACAGATTCGTCAGTCATATCAAGAAGCTGATATTTAAGTGAAGATGAACCTGCATTTACAACTAAAATTTTCATTAAAAATGACTCCTCTCGGTTATTTAATAACAAGGACAGAGTGTTGACTTTTGGTCCTTGATATAATATACTTTTATTATATCAATTTTTTATATGAATTTCAAGGGGATAGCATATAAATTTACATTTTGCACAATTAAGCGCACAGCGTTTTATATAGAATTAAGATAGGGAAGGGAGAAAAAATAGAATGTCAATGATAACCTCAGGGATTGTTGCCGAATATAATCCTTTCCACAATGGTCATAAGTATATGATTGAACAGGTTCGTGAAAAAGGAGCTACTCATGTTGTTGCAGTAATGAGCGGTTCTGTGGTTCAGCGTGGCGATATTGCAGTCTTTGATAAACATTTCCGTGCACAGAAAGCTGTTGAAAATGGCGTAGATTTAGTTATTGAGCTTCCTTTTCCTTTTTCATGTTCAAGCGGTGAAGTTTTTGCACGTTCGGCAATAAGTATACTATCGGGTTTAGGCGACGGAGTTATAAACAACTTGGCTTTCGGCTGTGAATGTGATGATATTGACCTTTTGACAAAATCAGCCAATGCGTCAATAAAATTAAAAGACAGCCAGCTTGTTCGTGAGAAGCTTGCAAATGGATTAAGCTACCCCGCTTCTGTGTGTCAGACTGCTTGCGATGTATACGGTGATGATGTGGGAGCTGTATTGAAAAGTCCTAATAATACATTGGCTGTGGAATATATTAAAGCGGCGGGAGAAATGCTGCCGAACATAGGATTTATGCCTATTAAAAGGCAGTATGTGCAGCATGACAGCAACCAGACATTTGAGGGAATAGCCTCAGCTTCACATATAAGAAATTTGCTTTGTAATGGAGAAGATGCAAAGAGATTTTTCCTATATTCTATTGCAAATGTGCCGACATTTTATCTTGAAAATATGGAGCATGAGATTTTGTTTAGATTGGGCTGTGGTGAAAAAATAGATTTTGAACGACTTTCAGACTGTTCCTCGAAATTGGCAGACAAAATAGTAAAAGTCATGGCTGAGTGTCCCAATAGTCTTAATAAGTTTTTCGCATTATGTAAAAGCAAAAATATAACCATGTCAAGACTTCGCAGAGTAATAATGCACTACATTTTAGGAGCAAAAAAGTGTGATATAATATCTACTCCTTATGCGAGGATATTAGCGTTCAATAAACGTGGAACTGAGATTTTAAATAAATGCGGAGGAAAGCTGCCTGTAGATACATCTTTGAAGGCACTGGAAAATTCATCAAAAGAAGCAAAGAGAATTATACATCTTGAAAATAACGGCGTACGTTTTCAACAGGCGTGTTCAATGGGACAGTATCGACCTGAAAACGAATACAGAAAATTTATAAGAATTATAGATTGATTGGAGGAATTGCATATGAGCATAAGTGAGCAATTTAATCTTATTGCCAAAGAATATGATATCAACAGAAAAAGATTTATCCCTTGTTTTGATGATTTTTATATTAGCACAACAAATTTTTTGACGGCTAATATCACAACGCCCGAAAGGATTCTTGACTTAGGCGCAGGTACAGGACTGTTATCAGCTTTTTGGTTACAGCACTTTCCAAAAGCAGAATATGTGCTTGTGGACATTGCTGACGAGATGCTTGAGGTTGCAAAAGAGCGATTTAACGGATTAAATAATATATCATATCAGAATTTGGATTATTCAAAAGGGTTTCCCGATTATGATTTTGATGTGATAATTTCCGCTTTGTCTGTTCATCATTTAGATAATGAAAATAAGGCTGAATTGTTTGAAAGCATATATAACAAGCTTCCGCAGGGAGGATTGTTTATTAATTATGACCAGTTTTGTGCTGATTCGGAACAAATGAGCATGTGGTTTAATACATACTGGGAAGGTCAGCTGAAGAACAGCGGACTTACTGATGCAGATATAAAATTATGGTATGAACGCCGAAAACTTGACAGAGAGTGCTCGGCGGAAGAAGAAATTAACATGCTGAAAGAATGTAATTTCAGCGAAGTGAATTTGATTTATTCCAATCAAAAATTTTCAGTTATTGCCGCTGTAAAGTAGTTTTGTTTAACAAGCAGGAGTGAATTTAAGCTCCTGCTTTCTTGCCGTTTAGATATCCTATGGGGTGGACTTCATTATGCAGGCGTGCGTCAAAGCTTTTAAAGCCGTCATCGCCCATTATAACCGCTCGGTTTATACATGAATATCCATATTTATCTCTAAGCTTATCTATGGCATTATTCAGGTTTTCACGTCGCTTTATAATTTTAGGTGAGTTATAAAAATCAAGCTGCATAGGCGAATTTTTTTCGCATAGGTTAAATGTACCCACAGAAATTGACCTTATGGGGATACTTTCATTCCAATCATATAGTTCCTTATAAAGTCCAAATGCTGTTCTTGCGATATTTCTTCCGTCGTCACTTGGAATATTTATTATACATTGTTTTGAATGGGTACGGAATTTGCTGTCCTTTATGGAAATAGTAATACCGCTGGCTTTCAGACCAATTTTTCTTAGTCTTGCGGCTACACTTTCGGCAAGAGCGAAGGTTAAAATACGAACATCTTCATCATTGTGAAGATCACGATAAGCTGTAGTTCCGTTTGATACTGATTTGACAGGAGTGTTGCTTTCTGTGAAGAGAGGAATCTCGCTGTTTTCCATGCCATTAGCATAGATATAGAGATATTCACCCCATTTTCCAAGCCAGCTTTGAAGTACACCTAAAGGTGTATTTGCTAAATCGCCGATAGTGGAAATACCATGATTATATAGCTTTTTAGAAGTGGAATGACCCACAAAAAGCAAATCTGAAACGGGAAGACACCAGACTTTTTCCTTGTAATTTTCACGAGTGATTACAGTTGTGGCGTCGGGCTTTTTCATGTCGGAACCAAGCTTTGCAAAAATTTTATTAAAGCTTGCTCCCACTGAAACGGTAATTCCCAGTTCTTTTTTTACCGTTTCTCTTATTTCATCGGCGACTTCTTTTATATCTCGTCTTGTACAGGTTACATCAAGCCAGCATTCGTCAATTCCAAAGCACTCGATTCTATCGGTATATCTTTCATAAATCAAATGTGCGGATTTTGAGTAGGAAAGATAGATATCATAATTCGGCTTTACTGTGATAAGTTCGGGGCATTTTTGTTTTGCCTGCCATATGACTTCTCCTGTTTTAACACCGTAATCCTTTGCAATTTGATTTTTTGCCAATATAATTCCATGTCGTTCCTCAGTTTCTCCTGCAACAGCAACGGGTTTTCCGTTAAGTTCGGGATGAATCAAGCACTCAATAGAGGCATAGCAATTATTTATATCCACATGAAGAATTTTTCTATCCATGGTAAATTCCTTTCCAAATATATCGAACGTATATTCCTCATGTATAATGATAACACAGAACATTAG
>CAMWVM010000195.1 GCA_947177715.1 uncultured Ruminococcus sp. | reverse complement strand
CATAACTACTTTCTCTACATAAGGTATACCATAGTATTAAAAAATAAGCCGCCTACTATGCAGACGGCTTGATTTTATATATTATTGACTTTCAATCGCAAATTTCGCTTGAATTTTTCTTAAAAACTGTTCGGCGGCTCTGGAAAAGACTTGATACTTTTTCCACACGATACATAGCCCTGCTTCCGATACGGGATAAAGCGGTCTGAAACAGAGATTGCTGTCACCGCTTGTATTGATTAGTTTATCTAATGCGATTGCATAACCAAATCCCATTTTAACAAACCGGGAAGCGTTATAAAGCAAATCATAAGTAGCAACAATGTTTAATTGAGATATATCTTTTTGAAGCCAAGCAATCATTTCATTGCTGATAGATGTTTGATGAGATATAATGAGCGGCTTATCCCATAAATCTTCGGCACAAATACTTTCTTTCTCCGAGAGCGGACTGTCTTTACGCATTAACACTCCCCAAGTATCTTTTACAGGAAGTCGTAAAAAGTCATATTTTTCAATATCAAACGGTTCGACTAAAAGACCAAAATCAATCAGCCCTTTGTCTAATTTCTCTATGATATGTTCAGCATCACCACTGTAAATGTGGTAACGAATCAAGGGGTATTCTTCCTGCAAATTTTTAGCTACTTTTGCAATCGTAGATACTGCTTCTGTTTCACCGCTGCCCATATAGATTTCCCCACTAATATTTTCATCAGAAGAAGTAAGTTCAGCTTTTGTTTTTTCCATTAAAGCAACCATTTCTTCTGCCCGTTTACGAAGTAACATACCGTCCTCGGTCAAGGTAACTTTTTTACTCCCTCTGATAAGAAGCTGTTTCCCAACTTCATCTTCCAAGTCTTTTAATTGTCTTGATAGCGGAGGCTGCGTCATATGCAAAGTCTCAGCTGCCCTTGTAATGCTTTCTTCTCTTGCAACCGCAAGAAAGTATTGTAATATTCGTATATCCAAAAGAGTTTCCTCCTTCTCTTGATGTGGCTTTATTATAACACATAGTTGCATACCTTTCAAGTATGCAACTGTATATAATATATGTATTTGATATTTTATCGGTTTTTAACTATACTATAAGTAAGGATGTAAGACAATGGCTGAAGCTGGTGATACCTATAACAGTATTTATCAAAATTTGATTGACGCAGGTTGTGATGAAAACATTACTGAAAATTGTATGTCATTTGTGACAATGGGCGTATCGCTGATATGCTTCCCATTCTCGCTAAACATCGAAAACGCCTGCTTGATTCAGTACACAAAGTTCAAAAGCAAACAGACTGTTTGGACTATTTAATTTACACATTAAAAAAACAAAGATAATGGAGGAATCAACTATGAACGATTTTATTTTTCACAACCCCGACAAAGTATATTTTGGCAGAAATCAACTTGAGCATCTTTCCGAAGAACTGCTCCAATATGGAAAAAAGGCTCTGTTAGTATATGGCGGAGGTTCTATTAAGAAAAATGGTCTTTATGACAGTATTACATCGATTGCGAAGAACAGCGGTATTGAGCTATTTGAACTTTCTGGCGTTGAGCCTAATCCAAGACATTCTACTGTCAACAAGGGTGCAGCAATCTGTAAAAAAGAAAACATTGATGTTGTCCTTGCTGCGGGCGGCGGTTCGACCATTGACTGTGCCAAAGGAATTGCGGCTGCCGCACTTACCGAAAACGGAGATGTATGGTCTTTAGTTTCCGGCGGTGTGTGGGTAACGAAAGCACTTCCGGTTATTGCAATTCTTACAAATGCTGCAACAGGCTCGGAAATGGATGCTTGGGCGGTAATTTCAAATATGGACACAAACGAAAAAATAGGTCTCGGTGGCAATGCACTGATTCCGAGAGTTGCATTTGAAAACCCTGAATACAGTTATACTCTCCCATCTTATCAGACTGCCTGCGGTGCTTTTGATATACTCAATCATGTTTTAGATAACTATTATCTTGCAGGCGAAGCAACATTCGATTTGCTGCTTGAAATGCAGGAAGCCGTAATGCGTACCGTAGTAAAATGGACGCCTATTGCAATGAAAGAACCGGAAAATTATGAAGCGAGAGCAAATCTAATGTGGGCTTCTTCTATGGCGTTAAATATGATCCTTGACGGTGGAACAGTACACGGTTGTGCCTGTCACGCAATGGAACACGAACTTTCCGCTTATTACGACATTACACACGGACACGGCCTTGCAATCGTAACACCTCGCTGGCTAACCTACATTTTGGACGAAACGACTGCTCCGGCAATTTACCGTCTTGGAACAAAAGTATTTGGCGTAGAAGAAGGTTTGAACCCAATGGATGGTGCTAAAAGAGCAATCGACGCACTTTCAGATTTTTGCTTTGACACGCTGGGACTTTTGCCTACGCTGACAGATTTGAATATTGATGAAACTCACTTCAAGGCAATGGCAGAACACGCTTGTGCCGGAGGTTCTATCACAGGTTTAAGGGAATTGTTACCGTCCGATGTTGAGAAAATCTACAAAATGTGTCTATAAAATAACATCTTGTAAAGGAGGCGTTTATGATGAATAAAGTATTACCTAAAATTGCATTAGGTGCTTGGTCTTGGGGTGCTGGTGCAGCAGGCGGCGATCAGGTCTTTGGAAACCATTTGTTTGAAAGGGATTTGCAGCCTGTATTTGAAAAAGCAATGGAATGGGGATTGACTTTATGGGACACCGCTGCCGTTTATGGCGAAGGCAGCTCTGAGCGGATTCTTGGAAGTTTTGTGAAAGGTATATGCAGAGAAGATGTCATTATTTCTACCAAGTTTACACCGCAGGTTGCCAGCAATTCCGAAACCGCTATGCAGGATATGCTGAACGGCAGTAAGGAGCGCCTTAATACCGATGTGATTGATGTGTATTGGATTCATAATCCGATGAATGTGGAAAGATGGACGTTGGACTTGATTCCGTTAGCAAAAAGCGGACAAATCAAATCTATCGGTGTTTCCAATCATAATCTCGAGGAAATTAAGCGGGCAAATGAAATTCTTGCAACAGAGGGCTTGAAGATTTCCGCCGTACAAAATCATTTCAGTCTACTTCACCGTTCTTCGGAGCGTGCGGGAATTCTCGATTATTGCAAAGAAAATGGTATTAGCTTTTATGCTTATATGGTATTAGAACAGGGTGCTTTAACCAGCAGATATAATAAAGAGCAACCGTTTCCTGTAGGTACAGGTCGTGGCGATTCTTATAATCCGCATTTGGCAGAGATAGAGGACTTAGTTGCCGAACTTAAAAAAGTTGGTGAAAAGCATAACGCCAGCCCTGCGCAAATCGCAATTGCTTGGGCTATTACAAAGGGTACACTTCCTATTATCGGTGTTACCAAAGTAAAACAGGTGGAAGAAGCGGCGGCAGCTACACAAATTACATTATCCCCCGAAGAAGTCAGCCGTTTGGAAAAGCTTGGCGATAAGACAGGTGTTCAGACTTTGCGAGAATGGGAAAAGGAGATGTAAGACTTGGGGACGGAAGAAATAATTAAACTGTTTAATGATAATGTGGAAGCCAATTTAGAAAAACAATTAAGTAATAATGTTCTGTTTCAAGAAGCGATAAAAATTACTATGGAAATGAATAACAGTTACCACACGCCAGAGGAGCTTCGAGAAATTATGGGACGCCTGATTGGGAAACAGGTTGATGATACTTTCCGTTTGTTTCCGCCTTTTTATACCGACTTCGGCAAGAATATTACAATCGGAAAAAATGTTTTTATCAACTCCAGCTGTCATTTTCAGGATCAGGGCGGTATTTCAATCGGTGACGGTGTTTTAATCGGTCATAATGTAGTGCTTGCTACAATCAATCACGATCTCGCACCGAGCCAAAACAGAAAGAATCATTATGCCCCTATTACAATAG
>CAMWVM010000194.1 GCA_947177715.1 uncultured Ruminococcus sp. | reverse complement strand
CCCGGCATCCCACATGCTCACTAGTCTCGCGGGCTCGGATATGTGAATAAGAGACAGAGGGCAGTCAGATCAAGGAGATACACTTCCTTATCCTTTATGTGAAAGGGGACATCGCCTGAAACAATTTTCTGTGCAATGCCCTCGGCAATAGCAGTTTTTCCAACACCCGGTTCGCCTATCAGGCAAGGATTGTTCTTTTGTCTTCTTGAAAGGATATGGATAACACGGGAAATTTCCTTATCTCTTCCGATAATGTTATCCAATTTTCCCTCTCTTGCACGCTGAGTGAGATTGGTGCAATAGTTTGTAAGAAATTTAAGCTTTTTCTGTTTTTCACCTTTTTTAGTTTTGCTTTTACCTTCACTTTCTGCATTAATATGCTCAGATTCAACGGGTGAATTTCCTCCGAATGGATTTGCTCCTCCGAACAAGCTGCTGAGAAAGTTCGGCATTGTTCCGCTTCCTCCCAACTCAAAGTCCTCACCGTCTGCAATCTCCATAAGCTGGTCAGTCATAGCCTGAATTTCATCCTCGGAAATTCCCATAGATTTCATATAATCATCAACCTGCGAAATGCCCATTTCTCTTGCACATACAAGGCAATAACCCTCATTCTTCTTTTCATTAGGATTACTTGCATTCATTTGCGAAACAAATACTACCGCAGGACGTTTTTTGCATTTTGAACACAACATCATAATATCATTTTCTCCTTTCCTTTTATCTATATATCATAAAACAAATAGAATAAATGTCTGAATAAGAAAGTTTCATCAATAATTTTTAGATTGAAACTATTAAACGAATCCCCTGCTGATTCAATAAGTAATGCAAGCCCAAAGGCAATTACTATAAGATATAATCCTCCCTTTATAATTCCTGCAAGCATTCCCAAAAGGCGATTAAAGCTGTTCGCAACAGGAACATGATTAAGTACCCCTGCTATTGAAAACAGAATTCTTACCACAATAGATACGACAACAAACAAAAGGATTGTCAAAAGAATTTTTACTCCAACAGTAACAAACGGACGCACAAGATTATATTCAATAAATGACGATCCTTTGTCAACATCATTATCTGCCAAGGCTCTTACTACATCATAAGCCTGTTTTTTAGTATAATCAACGCCGTCACCAAGTTTTTGTGTATCAATTCCGGTGAAAATCTTATTAAACTTATCCGGAAAGCGTGTTTCAAAGAATTCCTCCATATCGGCACGCAATTTTTCAGCTATTACAGCGCTTTCGCCTTTCTTCTCAGCAAGCTCAGCTAACTTTTGGGATATATCGCCCTCGGAACTCAATGCTTTATCAAGCTCTTTATCAGATAATTCCACGTCATAGCCGCAGTCCTTAATTTCCTTTGCAACCACGTTTGAAATATCGAAATCATCTATTTTTTCTTCGATAAAGTCCCTGACATCAGGCTGAATCCACTTTTCATAAACAGTTGGCGCTAATATATCGGCAAGCAAAAACGCAATAATTATTGCTGCAACTGTACCGACAGAAGAAACAATATATCTTAAAAAACCCTTATTCCAACCGGCTGCTGCAGTCAATATTAATATTATAACAACTGCGAAATCCAATAAAAGTGCCATTCAATTTCCTTTCCTGATCAGGTATTAAATTTTATCTTGTTCATCTCTCTATAGCTCATGAGATAAACCGAATCACTGAGGAATACAAAATCGGTATACTCATCTGTAACATCTGCTGTTGCAAGGCAATTTCCATTTAAATCATATGCCTCGACTAATCTATTGCCAAGAAGGAAAATCTTTCTTCCCGAAACAATCAGCTTCTTCGGCGTTCCTCCATTCGTTTCAGCAACCTCTGCTTTTTCCTCTTCTGAATCAAATAAAGCCAAAGTTCCTTTTCCTCTTGAAACGCTGTTTACAACTACAGCAGCGGAATATTTATTTATACAATATGATACCAGGTCATCAGTATATTCATACTCCATTATAATTTTACCGTCTTTGTCAAGTTTATAGAACTTGCTGTCCCCTACGGCCCAGATACCATTATTGCTATTCTCACAGGTATCAATTACAAGTGAATCCAATTTAACGCTTGTCATCAATTCTTCAGTAGTATCAAATTCAATATAGTGAATTACCGAACAAAGCTCTCCGTCCTCTGAAGAAAAGGTAGTAACATAACAGCCGTTTCCGCTGTTATTAAATGAAATATCCATAATTCTCTGACCACTGCTCCAGCGATAGACTTCAGAACCGTTTTGGTCGTATACAGTCATACAGGCAGGGTATTTTTCAGTTTGTGTAATAACGGCAATATAACCGTTTGAGCCTATTTCTGCAAACAAAATGCTATTGTCAATAGTCTTTGAATACAGTTCTTCTTTTTTGCTAAAGACTTTAAACTTATTTCCACCGTTATCAAAAGCAAGTATTCTTTTCCCAGAAACCTTGATGATAGGGTCCTCAAGACCATGGTTAAATGAATTTACTACTGCTCCATTTTCTTCATATAGATAAATGTGAACGTCATCGGCAGTAACAATATTACCGTCTATCAGATCCAAAAAGTTCACCGCACTTGACTCTCTTACTACAGGAAAATTTCCTGTTTGAGTTTTGCCGTCATTGACGATAGTCTGGTGAGGTCTGTCAAAAATCCCTTCCAGCTTTTTGACCCAAAGGTTTCTTGTAAGATATGCTGTTATCCCTAAAATTGCGATAATCAGAATTATTATTAGCTTTTTAACACGCTTTTTATTCTTTTCTTTTTTTCTTGCGGCACGAATATCAGTCATGTTAATAACAGATTCTTCGCTTTCCGTTTGATTTTGTTTACTATCTTTAACGGGAACATCTTCACGTTTTCTTCTAAATCCTTTAGGCATAGGCTGCTCTTCCTCAACAAAGTTTTGTTCAGGATTACTAAAGCTGCTCATTTCTATTTTTTTTTCATTATTATCATTTTTCACTTTTGTCATATCCTTTTCTTTAACGGCTGATCGCCGTAATAAACCTTGTTTAAATACAACCCTTGGGGCGGAACGGTTTTACCAGCAAGAGTTCTGTCCTTAGATGCTAAAATCTTTGGAATAGCATCTTCGGCAATCTTGCCCTCGTTAATAAACAAAAGCGTTCCCACCATTATTCTTACCATATTATACAGAAAACCATCGCCTGAAACGTTGAATATAACCAAATCTTTTTCACGTCTTACATGAAAATAATGAATGTTTCTGACTGTGTTTTCCTTTTCGCAGGCTGTTGAGCAAAAGGCTTTGAAATCATGCTTTCCCACAAAGTCCTGCGCAGCTTTTTCAAGCTTATTTTCATCAATAGGATACCAATGCCTATAGGCTGTATCCTTATAAAATGGATTCTTTATTTCGCTGTTATGCAGAATATACTCGTACTCCTTGCCCTTACAGTCATATCTTGCATGAAAGCTATCATCAGCTTCCTCACATGAAAGTATAGATATATCGTCGGGCAATTTGGGATTCAGTCCGAAAATTATTCCTCTGCAAGTAATAGTAGAGTCAATTTTAAAATTAAAATAAAACTCCCTTGCATGTACTCCTGTATCGGTTCTTGAACACCCGAAAATTGTTATCTTTTCGCCGGTCAGGCTTTCTATCGCTTCCTCGACCACCTGCTGGATAGCAAGTGCATTATCCTGTCTTTGAAAGCCATGATAATTGGCGCCGTTATACGCCATTTTTACTTTAAAATTTCTCATTACACAATCTCAAATTTTTCTATAATATCTACAGGCACAACAAGAGTTTTGTTCTGTTTTTTCAAGACGTTTCACTTTTCTTTAAAGATTATCTATTTTTTCGTTTTGAAAAAACTTCATAAATCTCATATTGCAAATCCTCTTTCAATAAGGGCATTGCCCAGTTAAGTTCAAATAAGGGCTTGCCCGTTTTCAACGTGGCAAGGTCAGCTTCAGCTG
>CAMWVM010000193.1 GCA_947177715.1 uncultured Ruminococcus sp. | reverse complement strand
ACATAATACGGTAGGCGGTTTCTCCCGAAAGGGAGGTGATAACAATGGTTACATTTTCTGAATTGCTTCAATTCACGTCAGTGTTAGTCAGCGTTATCTCTCTATGCTATCTTATATTTCATAAGAAAAAGTAGAGTTTCTTTACATAAAAAAATAAGAAACACCGCCCAAACTCTTCCAAAGTTAACGGTGTTTCTTTAACACTATAATTCAGGGAGATAACCGCTTATCGCAGTACCCTTTTCTATTTTTATTATATCATATATAAATATTTTGTCAAGCGTTTTGAATGAATTCAGAACGCTTTTACTATGCAAGGAGAAAAAACAAATGGCAACAGCATTTAATCTTGGTACAATGCTCGGAACATCACCAGCTAACACTGAAAATCAGGTAAAGCAAATACCTTGTGATATGCTCGAACCTTATCACAATCATAAGTTTAAACTGTATAGCGGCGAACGTCTTGAAGATATGGTTCAAAGCATTAAGGATAACGGAGTTCTAATTCCGATAATCGTTCAGCCTCTTGGATATAAATATGAAATCCTCATAGGTCACAATCGTTGGAATGCTTCAAAGCTGGCAGGATTACCTACTGTACCAGCAATAATTAAAACAAATTTAACAGAAGCTGAAGCCGAGATGTATGTTATCGAATCAAATCTTATGCAGAGAGGATTTGATAACCTGAAGATATCCGAACAGGCTGCGGTTATAGCTATGAGACATAATCAAATGTTCTCACAGGGTAAGAGAAATGACATTATAAAAGAACTGCAAATGCTTGAAAACCCTGAGGATGAAACTTTGTCCCCAATGGGGAAAAAGTCAGAGACAACCTCCGAAAAGCTTGGTGCAGAATACGGTATGAGCAAAAACTCAATAGCTCGTCTGCTGAGAATAGACAAGCTACATGACGGATTGAAACCATTGGTTGACGATGGAACAATACCTGTAAGAGCAGCAGTAAATATATCTTATCTTGATGAAGATGTACAGTATATGCTTATTAAGTTTGCAAAAATATATAAGTTGGATATAAAGAAGTCTGAACAACTCAGAGAATATTTAAAACTTCAGGAGCTGGATCAGTGCACTGTTATTAAGATACTTACCGGAAGGATAAACAACAAACCTAAACTTCCAAAGGCTAAAACAATAAAAATAAGCAGAAATACATACAGCAGATTTTTTAATGACGATCTTAAGGCTGCTATTCTAAAACCTATATTTATCATTGTAGGCGGCATTTTTTACGTAGCTTTCTATCTGTTAAGTTTGATATTTTTTAAGGAGAATGAATTTATGAACGAAGTTATTAACTCTATCACCATGATTTATAATGAAAAAGATAAGATATATGTGCCCAAATGGAAATTTGATGTTAAAACCATGAGTATCAGCCTTTTTCGAGAAAGGAACTGTGAGTACCGTACTATTACAATAATCAATAAATACTGTTACGATCATCTGAAATATTTGTATCAGAATGATCAGGATCGCATTCAGCAGCTGCTTAATGACGAAAAGCTTTACTGGTACATTTGCAGAAAAGACAAGGATGCAAAAAGAATAGTGGACAGACAGCATTAAAAAAAGGGGCAGAAGAAGCAGGAAATACCGTAACCGAATTTTTTCTTGATTCAATGAGAACATTCACGGTTGTAAAGGCTGTTTCGGCGTCGGTCAGCCTTATCCATCAGCGGACATTACAATCTTAAATCTGCTTGCTTATTTAATTTTCACTATTACTTTTTACGTTTCTTAAACTTCTCTTTTGCATACTCATACGCTTCTTGGATATATGGCTTCAATTCATCAAAAGTCTGTTCAGAGGGATTCAATACACATACCCATGCCATCCATGCGTAAACGGGATGTGGCAGCACTTTATCTACTGCTGCAAAGTCATAGTCCATATCAACAATCTTGCCCGCAGATGGGCGTTTGGGTACTGTTCCAAACAATTCAGTAAAAGTCCTTTTCCGTATTCCCAGATTCACACGGTAGACATTCTCCCTGCTTAAATCAGAGCCCTTGTCATTTTCACCGTCTTTTTCCTTTACAGTCAGTATGTAAACGCCACGCTTCAGCACATGATCTGGGTTATAGAAAATTCCTTTCTCGCCCCAACTTTCAACTAATACCACTCCATCAAGATTTTCAAGACAGTAATTCAATATTTTATCTGGTGTCATTTTGCCGCCTCATTTCCAATTTCCTCATTTGTATTTTAGAATACCATAGCGGCAATATGGCTGTCAAGATTTTGGGCAATTTTTTTAGTATTTCCTGTGGACATGAATTTTATTCATCTATTTTAAAAATCGAGTGAGAGAATTTTATCCCTCACTCAATAGCCCACAAGAAAACAAGCTGTATTAGATGTCTATAAAATCTTACGCAAATTCAATGAAAATGAGCTGGAGCAAGGTGTCAGGTGTAACAGGGTATAGAGTATATCAATACAACACTTCAACAAAGAAGTGGAAAGCTGTTGCCAATACCAAGAGCACATCATATACATTTTCAAAGCTTAAAGCAGGAACAACATATAAATACACTGTAAGGGCATATAAAACGCTGAATGGAACAACATATTTAAGTCCGAAATATTCGACTTTTACAACAAGCACAAATCTTGCAACTGTAAGCTTTACAGTAACAGGCGGAAACAAAAAAGCTACAGTAAAGTGGAACAAGGTTGCTGGTGCGACAGGCTATAAGGTATATTATAAGACAAGTAAAAACGGCAAATGGATAGGTTTGAAAACTACAAACAACAAGACCACAAGCTACACTAAGACAGGCTTGACTAAAGACAAGACTTATTACTTCACTGTTAAGGCTTACAGGACAGTTGGTGGTAAGACTTATAACGGTAATTATACAACTAAAAGTGTTAAGGTGAAATAGATAACAGCATCCCTACTAAAAGAATTAAGCCGACCTCTGAAGAAAGTTGATTTTCGTATCTAACGTTCAGAGGTCGGATCATTATAGCGAAATATACAAAAAACAGAGAGCTATCACACTCTCTGTTTTATTTTTTCTTGATAAGTTTGAATAGATATTAATAAGTGATAAATTGATTTTTTAAAAGATTATATAACTCTACTATGTTATCGTCAATTTCCGTTATTCGTTCTTCATTATTAGGTGATTTGTGATCATTTTTTACTGCGTAAAGACAGTATTCATATTTTATTTTGGAAGTCCTTCTATATCTTTTCCAGTGTGCTTCCCATAGGGATTTCGCTTTATTTCTTTTATAACACCAATAAGCTGTATTGGATTTAGACAAGAGGGACAAATTCCATATTGAGAAATAACCCCTTGACTATTTTTTCTGTTCAAAAGGGTATTTTCTTTTCGTGACTTTTGAAAACTCTTGTTTTGTAATTTTATATCTTTTAGCCATTCGGCTGTTTTCAGTTTTAAAATATTTCATTTTAGAGGTACCTTTTCTTAAAAGATTCTTCGTCTATGCCACGAAATATGACACAAAAATTGTCGTTTTATAATCAAAATTACACGAAAATAGTGCTTGTGGCATACTTTTAACAACATAATAGTAAGAAACTTCTTCATCATTACATAATTTTTCAGCTCAGCATGC
Organism: uncultured Ruminococcus sp.; assembly: GCA_947177715.1. GTDB lineage: Bacteria > Bacillota > Clostridia > Oscillospirales > Ruminococcaceae > FB2012. Next base: position 333 of record CAMWVM010000193.1, on the reverse strand, counting down.
ATTTTCTCGGTGAATCCATCAATATATAATAACTCAAGCGAGTTAGAAAAATATTGAATTTGATTTCTCAAATCAATATTTTTTCTGCAAGGTCTATGTCTATTAAAAGACAATCGGAAATTTCATTTGCTGTTGCAGTATTTATATTTACTGGTTTTAACTCCTGCTGAGTTGTAGTTACTGGTTTTGTAGTCTTTGGAGCTGTTGTCGTTATCGTATGGCTTGGTTTAGATGTCTTAACCGTTGTTGTCTTGATTGTTGTAACTGCACTTGTCTTGGATTGTTTTGTCGTTTTGCGTGTTGTAGTTGATTCATTGTCAGTTGTTTTAGATG
>CAMWVM010000192.1 GCA_947177715.1 uncultured Ruminococcus sp. | reverse complement strand
GCTCCACAGTATTTATCGACTTTCTCACATCTCCGCCGCAGCCCTGAGCAATATATTCCGCCGCTCCGCTTTCAAGCCTTAATTTCATGTTTAAATCCTGAGCCATAAGCTGAAACGCCCTCTTGACCGCAGGAAGCACTTCCTGTGCAGTAAGCGGTTTGAATTCAAACACTGTCGAACGGCTTATGATTGCGTTGTATACATAAAAATACGGATTCTCAGTAGTTGAAGATATAAGCGTTATTTTCCCATTTTCAATGTATTCCAAAAGAGATTGCTGCTGTTTTTTGTTAAGATACTGAATCTCGTCAAGATAAAGCAAAATCCCGTTAATACCGCCGAAAGTTTCTGTTTCCGCTACTATTTCCTTTATGTCTGCAATGGAAGCAGAGGTACCGTTTAGCTTGTGCATGGTCATATTGGTGTTTTCCGCAATGATCCTTGCAACCGTAGTCTTACCTATGCCCGAAGAACCATAGAATATCATATTCGGGATTTTTCCGCTTTCAATAATTCGCCTTAAAGGCTTGTCCCTGCCAAGAAGATGCTGCTGTCCAACAACATCATCAAGTGTTTGAGGACGAATTCGTTCTGCTAACGGTGTCGGCATATTAATCTCCAATCTTAATCAAAAATATTCTGAATGTTCTGCAATCTTTTTTCATAAGCCATGCTGTTGATTTTTTTAAGGAAGAAATTTTTTCCCACAATAACAGCGTCATGATATTTAAGATTGTCACTGAACATAAACTGAGGGTAAATTATGAAAGTCGAAGAGGATAGCTTCATAACCATATGACTTCTGCATTCAAACGTCCCCCTGATTACAGAAGAAGACTTTACAAAATTCCAAAGCTCTTCATAAATCGCACCAGTTATCTCTTCCTCTAAAAATTTCTGCAAAACCTCATTCATAAAAAAATTCCCCTTAATCTGTCGTTTTTCAAATTATACCACAGATTAAAAGGAATTACAACCCGCTTGTATCTAATTACTATCAATATCTTCTGACGCATCCTGCTCGATTTTAGCCTTAATAAAAGACGGTACGGAATCTGACTTAACATCAAGCGCCAATGAAAATTCATCATATAAAATTCTCTCTGCTTCTCTGAAAAAACGGTCATCTGCTAAGTGAAGCTTCTTTCCCGTTTCCGAAAGCTCCCTCTGATGCAAATATATAGTTTTTATTAGCTGAGCTAATTTCTCCGGGGCACTTTCCGATATAATAGCCTTAAACTGTGTTTTTCGCTCATCGTCATTTTCAATCCATTCAAGCTCATCATTAGGCATTTCATTTATGAGCCTGTAAACCTCATCAGTGGATAAAGCTGGTCTCATTTTTCCCACGAGTGCCTCGTTATCAACAGGCACATAAATAGTAGAGTTATTCCCTTTCACTGATTTAAGAATATAGTATTTTACTTTTTTGCCGGTCAGGTTTTTTTCAGCAATATCGCCAATCCTGTAAATTCCCTGAGGGCCATAAGAAACGATCTGATTAACATTATACATTGAAAAAACCTGCCTTTCTAACACGCAAATAAACATAATTTCTTAAATTAATTATACCACAATTTTTGAACTAATGTAATAGTATAAAAGAATTTTTGGTTATTCTGCGCATTATATATACCATACTTTTTGGTGAAAATGACTATTGAAATATACTTTTCAAAAATGTTATTATAATTGTATAAACGAGTAGTGTTAATCACGTAAGTCCGGTTGATTAATACTACCCGTTTATTTTTTTGCATTATTTAAGAAAGGAACACATTTATGAAACAAACGATTCATCAAAACAAAATGGGAGTAAAACCCGTACCAACTCTAATGCTGACCATGGGGCTTCCCATGATTCTCTCTATGATGATACAGGCATTTTACAATATTGTTGACAGCTATTTTGTAAGTCAAATAAAAGACACATCTCAAATCGGCAATATGGGCGACTGTGCTGTCAATGCACTAACTTTATCCTTCCCTATTCAAATGCTTATAATAGCAATAGGCGTTGGAACAGGTGTAGGCATCAACTCTCTGCTTTCCAAAACGCTTGGCGAAAACAACAAGGAAAAAGCAAGCCTCATTGCCGGAAATGCCACTTTTCTCGGGATTTGCACCTATGCCATATTTCTTCTGTTTGGTCTGTTTGGCATAAACACCTATCTTTCATCACAAACAAACGACCCAATTATTATTGAGCTCGGAACATCCTATCTTTATATTTGCTGTGTTCTGTCATTTGGTGCAGTAGGTTCAATGATATATGAAAAACTTCTGCAAAGTACAGGTAAAACCGTGCTCTCCACTATCGCACAGCTAATCGGTGCACTTACAAACATTATTCTTGACCCGATACTTATTTTCGGAATAGGTCCGTTCCCGCAAATGGGCATAAAGGGTGCCGCAGCAGCAACAGTGATCGGACAAATACTGACTATGATAATAAGCATGGTTTTCCATTACACCATAAATAAAGAAATTAACGGGAGCGTTAAATACATTAAGCCTGACGGCAAAACGATTTTAAATATCTACAAAATAGGAATCCCTGCAATCATAATGCAAGCACTGATGTCTGTAATGTCATATGGAGTAAACGTAATCTTCGGAATGGTTTCCGCCGCATCTGTAACCGCTTTTGGAATCTATTATAAAATACAGCAGTTTGTATTTTTTGCCGCCTTCGGAATGAATAATGCCATTATTCCAATAGTTGCTTTTAATTACGGAAAAGGCGATAAAAAACGTATTATCTTATCTGTAAAATTCGGAATTCTATACACCTTGATTCTCATGCTCATAGGTGCGTTAGCATTACAACTGTTTGCAAATCAAATTTGCGGAGTATTTTCATTATCTAATGAAACCTTAACCCTATGCGTCAGAGCAATCAGAATTATAACATTAGGTTATCTTTTTGCAGGAACCAACATCGCACTTCAAGGTATTTTCCAAGCATTAGGCTACGGAATGCGTTCTCTTGCGGTTTCAGCTGTAAGACTTATAATTGCTGAACTACCTCTTGCATATATCTTTGCCATATCCGCAAATGCAGAAAAACTAATATGGCTCTCATTTCCCATAGCTGAGTTTTTAGGCTTTGTAATATCATTAATATATATACGGCTAACATATAAAAATACCATATGCAATATTAATGCATAACAAAAAACGGATAAACTTTCAATTAAAAGTTTATCCGTTTTATTTATCTGTCTCTAATAAGGCTTCTGCTCTTTCCAACAATCTTCCCTGCTGAAAATCATTAAGATCCCTAAAATATTTAATAAGCTTAGTTTCCTTTTCGTTAAAATTAGATTTTGTCAAGCCGATTTTGTCGTTGGTAAGTCCTGCAATATAATCAAGCGATACATGGTAAAATCCTGCTAATTCTATAACCATATGGTAAGGGATTTCACGTTTTCCACTCTCGTATCTGTGATATTGCACCTGAGTGATCCCCAGAAAATCTGCTATCTCTTTTTGAGTTTTATCACAGTCTTCACGTAAATCCCGTAACCTTTGATAATAATACACAAAATTTACCTCCTTTTTTTGTATCTTATCACAATTTTATCATATATCCATTTGGATATGTTGACTTTTTAATCAAATGATTATATAATAATACTATAGATAACCATTTGGATATTTTTTATACAGAAAGGAGAAATACTATGACAAAAAAATTATTAAATGCATTTTGTCAGACAAAACAAAAAAACCAAGATAATACATATACGCTGAAATTAACAAACGGAAGCTTATATGTAAAAGAAAATCAAAAAGATACAGACTACAGCTGCAAGCTTGACCAAGGAAATACATATAAGCTTGGAGAATACGCTCAAGTAAAGCTTTCAGCACCTGAAACAAACGAATACGGTTCATTCCAGCATTGGAAATTGAACGGAATGGTTTATTCATATGATCGCACTATCTTCTTCAGCACATGGTG
>CAMWVM010000191.1 GCA_947177715.1 uncultured Ruminococcus sp. | reverse complement strand
ATAGTATCCTCTCTGATTTTATTGCGGGTTTTATTTCCGCAAAGAGGACATAATAGCCATTCTGCTTTTTTCATATCGAATTACGCTAATTCCTTTTTAAGTTCTGCAATCCATTCTTCGATTGCCTGTACTAAAAGAAACTGTTGGCGTAAAACTGCCATGCCCGTGGCGGGAACATCGGGAGCATTTTCTTTTAAAGCAATATTTTCTTCCAGATAGGTCTTCAGTATATTCATATTGTTTTCAATATTGTCCAGACATTCTTTCTGGCTTTCCTTTGACATACTTTCCAGATTAACGATAACGGCGTTAAAATCTAAAAATATATTGATTGGCTTGCAGGATATTTCAAGCATTAGTTTTTCAAATTCTTCTTTTCCTGCATCCGTCAAGGTATATACCGCTTTTTCGGGCATTTTCCCATCTTTCTCGGTACGGCTTGTAATAAGCCCCTTTTCCTCCAACTGGATAACCTTTTTATAAATAGATGGTGTACTGATTTTTACCCACTTTGAAATATTCCGGTATTCCACCAATTTTTGAATGTCATATGCACTCAAAGCCTCCCTTTTCAGCATTCCCAACACAATTAAATCAATCGTTGCCATAGATAAATCCTCCTTTCGCTCTTGACAAGTACTATAAATTATAGTATAATAAGCACTGCGACGCAATTACTATATTTTATAGTACTATAAAAAACACTATTTGTCAAGCGAAAGGAGCAAATAATGAACAGTCAAAGTAAAAAAATGGAGCTGCTCGGCAGTGAATCCATTCCTAAAGCACTTTTGGCAATGGGTATCCCTACAATGATTGGTATGCTGGTAAACGCCTTTTATAATCTTGTGGATGCTTATTTTATCGGCGGTTTGGGAGAGAGCCAGATGGGGGCAATCTCCGTAGTTTATCCTCTTGGGCAGGTCGTTGTAGGTCTTGGTCTGTTATTTGGCAACGGTGCGGCTTCTTATATTTCCCGATTGTTAGGTCGTGGAGATAATGAGAATGCGGACAAAGTAGCAAGCACCGCTTTATACAGCAGTATCTCTGTGGGAGCAGTCATCATTATTATTTCAATGATATTCCTGCATCCTATACTAAAGCTCTTAGGAGCCACCGACAGTATCCTGCCTTATGCCGCCACATACGCAGGTATCTATATTGTTTCCTGCATCTTCAATGTATTCAATGTCACTATGAATAATATCGTGACAAGTGAGGGAGCTGCCAAAACAACTATGTGTGCCTTATTGACGGGAGCAGTCCTTAATATCGCCTTAGACCCGCTGTTTATCTATGTATTTGACTTGGGTGTATCAGGGGCGGCAATAGCAACAGCAATCTCGCAGGTTGTTTCAACCTGTGTGTATCTGACCTATATCTTGCGAAAGAAAAGCGTATTTCATTTTCGGGTTAAGGATTGCACATACTCAAAGGAAATCATGTCTGAAATATTCAAAATCGGTATCCCGACTTTGGTGTTTCAGATATTAACAAGTCTTTCTATATCTTTAATCAACAATGCCGCAGGTAATTATGGCGACTCAGCCATTGCAGGCATGGGCGTTGTTACCCGCCTTATTTCAATGGGTAGCCTGTCTGTATTTGGATTTATCAAAGGCTTTCAACCCATTGCAGGATACAGCTATGGAGCAAAGAAATTTGACCGTCTGCGTGAAGCAATCAAGACTTCTATCCTCTGGTCAACGGTTTTCTGTGTGATTTTTGGTCTGATATTAGTTCTGTTCCCTGCGGCTATCGTTTCTCAGTTTACAAAAGGTGATACCGAGATGATTCGCATAGGAGCTGCATCTTTAAGGGCAAACGGCATTACCATTATGCTTTTCGGTTTTTACACGGTATATTCCTCTCTGTTCCTCGCTTTAGGAAAAGGCAAAGAAGGATTTATCCTTGGAGCTTGCAGACAGGGGATTTGCTTTATCCCCGTTATATTGCTTCTTCCGATGGTATGGGGACTTAATGGAATTTTGTATACCCAACCGATTGCCGATGTGCTATCTGCAATCATAACGGTATTTATGGCAATACCGCTTCATAAAAAACTGAATGAAATGCAGAGGCAAGTCACCGTGATAAACACGGATGGGAAAAACTAAATATACTTTTACTTTTGAAAAACAGAGCCGATAAACTTGTGATTGCTCACTTGTTCATTGGCTCTGCGTCTTATGCGTCTGGCTCTTTGATGACGGTTACTTGCAAATTTTCTACTTCAATCAATGCTTCTTGCTTGCATTTGGGACAGTAAAGAGGATAGTTTTTCAAAATTGTATCTTCTCTAATTCTGTCACGGGTTTTGTTACCGCAGGCAGGACAGCGTATCCATTCAAATTCATTTTCCATAATTACAAACCTTTCATTGCCTCATAATATCCAAACTTATAAAATCTGTACCATTGTTCAACTTCTTGTGGCAACATAGCGTTAAGACCTAACAGCACCTCTTTTGCAAATTCAAGGCTCGCTGTTCCATTAGCCGTGATAATGTTTTTGCTTCTAACTGCTTGTTGCTTTTTATAATATTTAGCTCCAGAGTATTTTTCTCCAATATAACCTTGCATATCTTCCAATGTGTTACTCGTATGTTCTAAATCGTTCAATAATCCTATTGCCCCAAGATATACACTTGCATCACAAATTCCCGCAACGAGTATATTTTTTCTCATTGCTTCATTTACAATAGCAGTTACTTGCGATGCCATATTTGTCCTCCAAGATTTACCACCAATTAGTATGAGTCCATAAAAATTTTTATCTTTACAGTCCGACAGGGTATAATCTGGAATTACAGTAAAACCGCCTATTGATTTAACAGGTTTTTTTGTTATGGATGCAGTTTTTACACAAAAGCCGTCTGTCTGATTTATTGCAGCAGAGAGAGGTGTTGCTTCCCATTCTGCAAATTCATCTAAAATGACAAATAAAATTTCTTTCATTCTAATTTCCTCTTTTCTTTCGCCCGTTTCGTCATTAATAGGGCTATATCAGTTTTTATTTGACCTCAACTTTTGAGATATCGTATCAGCTTATTAAGGCGAACCTATCTTGTTCGTCTGTTTATAAAAGAAGTGTATCAGTTTCCAAGTCACTTAGACGGATAATTTTACAGCCTTTACTTTCATAATAGCGTAACATCTCATCAATTTTCTTCTTGTCATAACTGGTGATACAATCTGATAAAACATTAACTACATAATTAGCTTTGCATAAGTTGTAGCAGGTGGATTTTACACAAGCAATCGCATCTGCCCCTGCTATGTAAAAATCTTGTATTTCATTTTTGCTAATAAAGTCTGAAAATTCTTCACTGGTTAATGCGTTTCCTTTATATTTTGTAAAAATATTGCCGGATACTATTTTCATGTCTGAAACCAATTCGGCTCCATGCGTGTTAGGCTTAAATGTTCTTGTGCCAACTGATAAATTTTCATGCCTTATATAAACAACGTGAATATCATGATTGACCGCCCAGTCAATCGCCTTGTTGACATTTCCGATAATATCTTTGTAATTTTTCGTTATGTCATTTTGAATATCGATAATTACTAATGCTTTTTTCTGCATAATGCTTTCCTCCTGATGTGCTGCTTGACTTTTTTTCTTTTTTATTGTATCATATAATTGCTGACAACAGTATGGCAACAATCAAAAAAAGAAGGACGACAATCAGATGAAAGTAGATAGACTTGTTAGTATTATTATGATACTTCTTGATAAAGAACGCATTGGTGCACAAGAGTTAGCAGATATGTTTGAAGTTTCGCCCCGCACAATCTACCGAGATATAGATGCCATCAATATGGCAGGTATTCCTATCCGCTCTACATCGGGAGTAGGGGGTGGCTTTGAAATCATGCCACAGTATAAGGTTGATAAAAAGGTTTTTTCAACCGCAGACCTTTCCGCTCTCTTGATGGGGCTTTCCAGTATTTCGGACATGGTACGAGGT
>CAMWVM010000190.1 GCA_947177715.1 uncultured Ruminococcus sp. | reverse complement strand
AATCTATGTAGTGATCATTTACTGCTCCGCTCGCTTCCGTGACCGTAGAATAATCCCAGAATTCCGGGTGATACAGTCCTGCACCGGGAAGGTTAGTCAACAGCATACCGAAAGAAATCGGTAAAAGAAGCAAAGGTTCGAATCCTTTAGAAATTGCCAAATACATAAACAAAAATGAAATAAGTATCATTATTATATTTTTCCAGCCACCGTCGACTAAAAAACCGGCAAAACCGGATTCCTGAGCCAAATCAGCCAGAGTTTCCAAGAAACTGTTGATAATACTCATTATCTTTCCACTATCCTTTCAAAATAAAAAAGTAAATATATTAGTAAAATTAAAACGGTCTTGTATTTTCAGCTATACCAGCATTTGCCCATACCGGACGGCTTGGTTTAGCATACTTAACACTCTTCAGCGCAAGTTTTTTACCAGATTTAGCACTCATGGCCATAACTGCTGCCGATATTACTGCTACAATTTCCTCATCAATTCCGTCTTCTATTTTCGGAACAGATTCAGATGTAGAAATATTTTGACTTGAAACACTTGTCATCTTATTTTCAAGAGCTTTTTTTGCTTTTTCAGATTTCTTATTATTTATACTTTCAAAAATTTTTCCATAAAGATACACAAAAAGTATTAGAAGTATAAGTCCGATAAAAACAACAACTACACCTGTAATTACGACAGATGAAATTGTTCCGGAATCCAGATTTCTATCTGTACCTTTTAAAAGAAGCTGTGCAGTATTCAATAATAGTTGGTTCATAGTAGTTCTCCTTTTCAAGCATATAATAATGCACAATAAAAATTCAATTACTACTATTATACACTAAATATATACTTTTTACAAGAGTGACAATGACTTTTTTTACACAAATTTATCAAATAAATATCAAATTTTTTTGTAATGAAGTATTAAAAAAATTTTAATTGAACTTATAATTCATAAAAATTCGTTGCAATAATTTTTATTTATGCTATAATAAAGAATAAAATAAACACACTTTTAGGAGAATAAATATGGGCAATCACTTTTTAGAACAAATTGAAAATTTTATACCTCATTTAATTGCAGCGGTAATAATATTTATTACAGGATTAATTCTCACAAAAATTGTTACTAAATTGCTTACAAAAGGATTAAAAAAGAGCAAAATAGACCCTACTGCACACTCTTTTTTACAATCCGTTCTTAAAACTATATTATACATTTTAGTAGTTATCATTACGCTTTCAGCATTGCAGGTCCCTATGTCATCAATAATTGCTACCGTTGGAGCAGCCGGAGTTGCCATTGCGTTGGCTTTGCAAAGCAGTCTTTCAAATGTAGCAGGCGGTTTTTTAATAATGTTCACTCATCCGTTCAAATGCGGTGATTTCATTGAAATAAACGGCATAAGCGGAACAGTCAGCGCCATTACCATTTTATACACCAGACTTTTAACTCTTGACAACAAAGCAGTACTTATTCCAAACGGAACAGTATCCGGATCTACAATAATCAACTATACACAAGAGAATTACAGGAGGCTTGATATTAACTTCTCGATTGATTATGAAGCGGATTATCACCAAGCTGAAAAAATTATTTTGGATGTTATAAAATCTAACAGTCTTGCCTTGGACACACCTGAAAAACCGTTTATTACAATATCTGCTCACGCAGACAGTGCAATAAAGATACTTGCAAGGGTATGGGTTAAGTCATCTGATTACTGGGAGCTCAACTATCAGCTACTTGAACAAGTAAAAGACAAATTTGATGAAAACGGCATAATCATACCATACAACAAGCTTGATGTTCACATTGAAAAATAAAAAGACTGCTGTTCAGAGATTAAACGCTCTGACAGCAGTTTTTTACAGGCATATTTAATTCAGCACAAATTATTCAATGATTGAATAAATAAAATTTTCCCAATGAAGAATTGCTCCTTCGTCTGACTCTTCAGGTATCAAAGCTCTTGCAATAAGCATTATTTCTCCGTCGGCAAGGTTTTTAAGGTGGGCATAATCTCCATCAATTTTTTCAACAAGATAATCTTTCGGTTCCAACTTTAACTCCTCTCACATAAACAAAACATTTTTATTTCCTGCTGCCTTCTGCAGCGCTTTCAAAACATTTAAATTAAAATCTATAGCTGACGCTGATTTAATTACGGTTATTTTATTTAGATCTCCAAAATAAAACTTTAGTTTATTATCTGAATTAGGATTTGCATTTTCGACAGCGATTTTTTTGCACTCATCAATAATTTTTTTATCTGTAGAATTAACTCTTACACATACGCTTTTCTTAAATGCCTGCTCTGCAAAACGCTCGGCAGTTTCCATAAGTTCGGCAATAAGCTTCGGAGGTTCATCATCGCTGACCGATATTTTTCCCCTGATATGAAGTACAGAATTATCTTTTAACAGAGAACCAGCGACTTCATAGATTTTTGGGAACACAAGAACTTCCATACTTCCCGACTTATCCTCAAAAGTTGTAAAACTCATCATTGCTCCACTCTTTGTTTTAAAAAGCTTTCTATGGGTCATCATAGCGAGTATATCCACATAGTCACCGTCTTTAAAATGTTCAAGTTCTTCCTTTGCATTTTCACTGAGAACTGAAATATCAACACATTTCCCTGCTAAGGCAATCGGTTCAAACTCGTCTAATGGATGTCCCGAAATATACATTCCAACAGCTTCATGCTCAAACTCAAGCAATTTTTTATAAGGAAACTCTTCGGCAGATTCTATTACGGCTTCTACTGCTGTTTCCTGAGCTGAGCCACCAAAAAAGTCTAACTGTCCTACAAGATTAATTCTGCTTTCCTGTGCAGCATTTTGCATAAGATTTTGACAGGCATTAAGCATTTCATGTCTGTTATTTGGAAAACAGTCGAACGCACCGCTTTTTATTAGAGCTTCACAAGTTCTTACATGAATATCTTTACCTGTCATGCGGCTGCAAAAATCTTGGAGAGATCTAAACTCACCATTATTTTCACGTTCTATGATTATAGACGCTATTGCACCCTCTCCAAGGCTTTTGACTGCCAACAATGCAAATCTTATACCATCAGATTCGGCAGTAAATCCTCTGCTGCTTTTATTTATATCCAACGGAAGAAGATTAATATTATTTCTTTTAACGTCAGCTGTATACCCAAAAATCTTATCTGTGCTGTCTAACAGAGAAATTGTCATCAAAGCTGACATATATTCTTTATAGTAATGGCATTTCAAATATGCTGTTTGATATGCTATTGTAGCATAAGCCGCAGCATGAGATTTATTAAAAGCATAAGATGCAAATGAAATCATTTCATCAAATATTTCGTTCGCAATTTTTTCAGGGACTCCTTTTGAAACAGCGCCCTCACATTGTCCGCTTTCTCCATAGATAAACGCTTTTCGTTCATTTTCCAGCACATCATGTTTTTTCTTTGCCATGGCACGTCTTACGATATCGGCTCTGCCGTAAGAATATCCTGCCAATGTTCTGAAAATCTGCATAACCTGTTCCTGATACACGATACAACCGTATGTGACGTCAAGAATATCTTTAAGCAAGGGATGTTTATAAGTCACCAATTTAGTATTATGCCTGTTTCTGATATATGTTGGAATGGAATCCATTGGTCCTGGACGATAAAGTGAAATAACTGCAATTAAGTCTTCGATACCTGTAGGACGCAGTTTCATAATGGTAGATGTCATTCCTGAACTTTCAAACTGAAACACACCTTCCGTTCTCCCTTGTGAAAGCATTTCGTATACTTCAGGATCGTCAAGGGTAATATGCTCAATATTAAAATCAGGATATTTTTTTCTCACTTCCTGCTGACAATGGTTTATAATTGTCAGGTTGCGAAGTCCAAGAAAATCTATTTTTAAGAGTCCTAATCTTTCAAGCACAGTCATAGTATACTGGGTTGACACCTGTCCGTCACGTGCATATAACGGAACATAATAA
>CAMWVM010000189.1 GCA_947177715.1 uncultured Ruminococcus sp. | reverse complement strand
TAAGATAAGTAAATATGAATGTAAAAAAGCGGTGAAAATATTTTCACCGCTTTTTTGTTAAACGAAAAAACGGTTTTGCATTTGCAAAACCGTTTGTGTATTCTATGTATTATTTTAGTACATTAATCATGTTATCGGCACATTTGGCGATACTTTTAAACAACTTTTCGTCACCTTCGTCGACTTTATCGGTTATGGTCATAACAACCAATATATATGGTGAATCAGAGTCTATATAACAAACCTCATGATAAATAAATTCAACAGTGCCGAATTTTACAGCTATATTGCCCACATTGGCAATTTCCGGTCTTATGATACTGTCAGTAGAGTTATTAAGAGCGTTCCAGACGATTTTCCAGCTTTCGCCGTCTGACTTTTTTCTTACCATTTTAAGCATAAAATCTTTAAGCATTTCTGCGGTTACGCTGTCATATCCGTTCAGAAAAGTTATATGTATATCATATCCCCAGTCCTGCATCATTCGGTTGAAACCGTCGGTACCAAAGATTCTTATAAGCATATTGTATCCGACATTGTCGGAGTATTTCATGGTGTATTCCAAAAGCTGTTTTACAGAAAGTTGGGTACCGTAATGCATATACTGAATTTCACCTGAGCCGTCGCTGTAGACTTCAGGAGTATATGTAATGGTTTCCTCAAGAGAATGTACGCCGTTTTCAATTTGAGTGCAGCAAAAATATGCATATGCCAGCTTTATGGTGCTTGCGGCATACATTTTCTCGTTTGTATTGTGAGAGAAAATTTCGCCGTTATCCATTGAGTATACAATAACTGAACAGTCAAATGGATAATCATCAATAATTGACTGCATTTTTTGGCAGTATTCATTAAATTTTTGGCTATTGTCAGTTTTTTTGATGTCGGTTTCGTTTGAGGAATCGCTGACTGTTTTTTTAAGTTCTTCTGTCGTGAGATAATCGGTGTAGACGGAAGAATGTTCGACTGCTGATTCAAGTTGTAATGAATCAGAATTTTTTGAATTATTTCCGCAAGATATTAAAATTAAGCAGAATGTCAATGCAGACAAAATGAGTAACGTTTTTGTTAATTTCATAGATTACCTACATTTCGTTATATTATCAAATGGTTTTGTTTATAACTGATGACTTATGTCTTTGATTTTAGCGTTGCCGGTAGATGCTCATTATTGAAATTAAGTTTTTGTTATATGAATATGAAAAAGCTATTTTTTTAGTTCATTCAAATCAAATGGAGTACGCTGATATACGCAATAGTTAAGCCAGTTAGCATAAAAGAGGTTTGCGGAACAACCCCAGTTAAACAGCGGAGCATTTTTAGGATCATCGTTTGGAAAATAGTTTTCAGGCATTGCTGTATTTAAGCCTTTTTCCAAGTCACGAAAATACTCGTTGCTCAACGTTTCACGGTCATATTCCCAATGTCCTGCAAGAAAGAAATTTCTTTGAGCTTTATCGGAAATCAGATGTATTCCTGCTTCATTGGATTCGGCAAGTATTACAAGGTCGGAAACATTTTCGATGTCCTTACGCTTTATTTCAGTATGCCGTGAATGGGGACAATGGAACACATCGCCGAAGCCTTTTAGAATCAGGCTTTCAGGATAATCTATATGGTGTTTATACACGCCGAACATTTTATTTTCAAGCGGATATTTCGGTATTCCGTAATGATAATGAAGTCCAGCCTGTGCACCCCAGCAAATATGTATTGTAGAAAAAACATTGGTTTTTGACCACTCGAAGACCTTGCAGATTTCATCCCAATAGTCCACATTTTCAAAATTCATTTGCTCGATGGGAGCACCTGTGATTATCAATCCGTCATAGAGGTTATCCCTGACCTCCTCAAAGTTTTTATAAAACTTAAACATATGCTCTTGAGAAGTATTTTTAGAAACATGGCTTTCCATCTGGATAAGATCAATTTCCACATGTAGGGGAGTGTTGCTCAGCAGTCTTAGCAGCTGAGTTTCGGTGATTATTTTATTTGGCATAAGATTTAAAATTGCGATTTTTAGTGCACGGATATCCTGATGGATAGCTCGGTCATCGGGAATCACAAATATATTTTCAGCCTCCAGCGTTGAAAACGCAGGTAGATTATCGGGTATTTTAATTGGCATTGATTTTCCCACCTTATTTTACATTAAGATATATTATATCATGTTTTTTATATATGTGCAAGCGCAAAAAGTTTTTTAAAGTCGAATTCTTGACATTATTCTGATTGCAATGTATAATTAATTTATTACATAAAAAGGAGTTATTTTATGATTTTTTCAGATAAAAAGCAGTTCGGTCAGAAACAAATTGAAAGTCTGATATTTTTAGCGTTGCTGACGATTATAGGCTTGTTTGCAAGAAATTATCTTTTTCCTATAGAGTCGGGGGATTATCATCAGTTTTTACTGCCTTGGTATAATCAACTTGCTGATAACGGAGGCTTTGCTGCTGTAGGTATGGACATTGGAGATTACATGCCTACATATTATTATATACTTGCATTTCTGACATATTTGCCTTTTGAGTCTTTGGCAGCAATAAAGCTTGTTTCATGCATTGCTGATGTGATTCTTGCTGTTATTGTATACAAGATAGTATATCATGTTACCGGTAGTGAAAACAGGAGTATTGTGGCATATGGCGTTGTATTTTTTCTGCCGTCGGTTATTTTGAATTCTGCGGCATGGGCACAATGTGACGGGATTTTTACTCTTTTTATAGCAGCATCAATACTCTGCATTCTGAAAGGCAGGGACTGGGGTGCGGTGATTTGCTTCAGCATTTCTTTTGTATTTAAAATTCAGGCAATTTTCTTTGCACCAGTGCTTTTGCTTTTATATTTGAAGGGAAAGCTGCGTTGGCGGACAGTGCTGGCATTTCCTGCGGTATACATAATCACTATCATTCCTGCACTTGTTGCAGGCGGAAATTTCTTTGATTTAATAACAGTATATTTCAGGCAGTCAAAGCAATACAGTCTTTTAAACATGTACATTCAAAACGCATGGGGCTTGCTTTTTGACGTTCGTTCAAAAGAATTGGCATCTGCAGGAGTTATGTTTGCGGGTGGAATTGTATTGATTGCGTTGTTCTGGATATACCGAACAAAGTTTGAGCTGAATGATTCTATTATAATAACATTAAGTGCTTTATTTACGCTTCTTGTACCCTTTGTGTTGCCGCACATGCACGAGAGATATTATTATCTTGCAACTGTGATTTCTGTTATATTTGCTGTTATCCAGCCAAGACGCATATGGACTTTGCTTATAATGGAATTCTGTTTATTCCAAGCGGAGGCACACAATCTTTTCGGAAAGGACGCAATGGATTTTAATTTCTCAGTGCTTTTAGTTGCCTTTGTATTGGTGACTTATCTTAAAACTTTGTATGAGGAGATAAATATGCAAAGGACTGAACATGGTATAGAAAAGAGAAAAAATAAAGCGTAAAGATATATCTTTACGCTAATAATTGCAGCAGGGCATTTTCAAAATCGATGTCCTGCTGTTTTGTACGTTTGGGATTGCCTTTAAGCCGACCGCCTGCATTTCGTATTTTCTTTGCGGTATGGCGTGACAGCAACAAGGAGTCGATATTGGAATTATCGTAAAACATGCCGTCTTGGCTGAGAACTTTGCATTTTTTTGCAAGACACATGGCGGCAAGTCCGTAATCCTGTGTAATTACAATATCATTTTCAAATGCTAAGGATACTATTTTAAAATCCGAACTGTCTGCACCTTTGCTTACGGTTATTACTTTGGCATAATCATCGTAAAACTCATGTGAGGTATCACAAACTATGGTTACTAGAATATTATATTTTTTGCATAATTTTATCGTAATTGAAACGACAGGACAGCCGTCTGCATCGATTAATACTTTCATAAAACCTTTTCTCCAATGCACAATTAATTGTATGGGCAACCACGGGTAGCTCCTACTTTCCGCCCTCAATAAGGAAGGTGGCTTCCATGT